>JAFGPS010000115.1 GCA_016936075.1 Sedimentisphaerales bacterium
ACAAATTATAATGCGTTTTCGGTATTGTACCGCAGACACTATGACGCACTCTTTAGATATTGTGTTCATCGGTTGTTTGACAGGCATTTGGCAGAGGATATTACTTCGCAGGTTTTTTTGCGTGTAATCGAAAAATACAATACCTTCAGGGGGAATGAACAACAATTTCGAGGCTGGCTCTTTGTGATTGCGACTAATTTGATAAACGAGCATTTACGAAAAGCCGCGGTTCATAAAAAAGCACAAAATTATCTGAAGGAAAATCCCAAAAAGCAAAATAATGATATAGAAGATAAAACTGTAAAGCTGGAATCTCTAAAAAACGCAATTCATACATTAAAACCAAAGTATCAGACAATCATCACGTTATATTATTTTGAAAAAATGAAATGTGCCGAGATAGGCGAAGTAGTAGGAGCCAGTGCCGCTACAGTTCGGAGTCAATTATCAAGGGGCGTGGAAAAGCTGCGAAAAAAAATGAAAATTAAAGAAAATGCCTTTCTTATGGGAGGTGACGAATAATGGAAAATAAAGAATTTGAAAAATATCTTAATAATATAGAATTCGATGACAAACCAGATTATCAGCATCGTGACAAACTCGAAAAGAAGCTTATTGTTTCTTTAGCCGAGAAATCTCGTAAAGAAGAAAATAAAAGTATTAGATTTGATAGAATATTTAAATTAGCCGCAGCGGCGTGTTTAATTATCGCTATTGTGATTGGAGTAAAAATATATTTAAAAAAAGATTCAGGAACAATACATACTCCTAATATAAACCAGGAACAACTAATTGCAGAAGAATTAATACAAGTACGACATATGATTGTAGCTAACGATTTCAAAGGTTTATATGATGTGCTTTCGGATGGGCAGTTCGAGAGCAAGATAGTCGCCGCTAATTTCCTTGCAAAGATGGGTAAGGTTCCTGAGTTGGTCAATATGCCTGCGCTTGAGAGTGTCTCAATGTATGCTGAAGGGGACTTGATACTTGATTGTGTAGGTGGTAGTTTAAGGCTTCGCTCTCTAAGGTCTAAGGAATGGTTAGAAGTAGAAAACCGAAAAATAAAGGTATATAAAAATCAAGATATAAAAGAAGCGGAACAGGTTCGTATTAAACATAACATTGATGAGATTCAGGAAGATTGGGAGCTGCACGAAATGGAATTTGCCAATCTTAGAGAACAACGGACTGATTTAGAAATAGAATTAGCTAAGCTGAACCAAAACACACAAGAGGACGAGATAAAGAAACTCAGGGAACGTCTTGTAAAGTATAATGAAATGCTCGATATTGTTGATGATGCAGTATATGTTAGTATCGATGCTAATAATCTAAAATTAGATAATCCAAAATATCATCGTACTGCCATAGCTGAACTTCTGGATGGAAAAGTAAAAGTTGAATGGCACGGTCATATTGTCGAAGGAAATAGTGTTACTTTACTATATAACCTGGCGTCTGTTCTTACAGATGGGCCGCCAAAGCCTATGCCGGGCTGGAGAGAGCGTTTCGATGCAGTTTATTCGCTTAATGAAGGAGAAATTATTCGCTGGGTGCGTACACCATATATTCCTGAACGACAGATATACGCCACACAGGAATTACACTACTATTCATCAACAGATAATCCTCCACCGCCTGGCTATATGTCTTTTTTCTGGGATGGCGACAAGGTGCGTAACTGGGCTCTTATGATGAGTGAAGGTGGACTTGGTTCTGTATTTAGTGACATGGGATTTCAGCGTTATGAATATAAGATTGAATTGGAAAAATTACATGAGCTTTGTGGTGACTGGATTATCCGAGAAAAAGCATCTAAGGAAGAAAAAATACTTGCACTTGAAAAGGTTCTGCAAAACGAATTAGATTCGCATATACAATTCGAAAAACGCAAAGAGTCTTGTGATTCTATAATAGTAAGCGGCCAATACAAATTTGTACCTTTAGAAAATGTCGAAAATCCGAATAGGATTTATATTTATACGGATTTATTTGAAGATTTTCCCGGTCCTGAACCGACAGATGTTGGCAGGACTAAAAATCTTGATGACATGCTCGAAATGATTGGTAATCATTTCAAAAGTACAGTTATTTTTGAATCAGAGAATTTGTCAAATATACGTGTTCCTTATTTCAATTCTCTTTCGTACGATCTTGCTATTGCCAATACTGAAACTGATGAAGAAAAAAGAACATTATTGATTTCTGTCCTTGAAAATCTTTCAAAGCAAACGTCACTTCACTTCGAGTATGGCAAGAGTGAGATGGATGTCTGGTATATTACTGAACAAGAGGGTAATCAAATCCAGGGAAATATGGTTGAGCATGCAGTTAATGTTGATTCAATTAATGAAAATAAACATTCTGTTACAGTAAATGTAAAAAATCAGAAAAACGGAGAGCTGTTATCAAAAGTTATATATAAAATCACATCAAGTGATAATGAGGATAATGAAATTACTACCGGCGCTGCTGATGAAAACGGTCAATTTAAATATAACTTATCACCGGGAGACTATAAATTATTTGCACAGGGTTGGAAGAACGGCCGGATATATCAGTTTACTAAAAACTTTTCAGTGGATTCTAATAATACTAATACAAACGTTGAAATTGAGATACTAACACGGCCAATCATTCACGGATGGCTCGTTGACTCCAATGATAATTTCCTACCGGGTACAGTAACTTTAGATGGTGATACAGTTGAAACGAATGAAAATGGTGAGTTTTTCATTCCAGAACCATGGTGGTTCCCGGGAGATAAGCCAACTATGTATGCTTTCGATAGTGATAAAAAACTTGGTTTTGCTTTCTTTTGGGACAGGGAAAATGATATGAATGATCTTGTAATTGTTTTGCAGCCTACCGCACAAATAAAAGGAAGAGTTATTGATGTAAACGGACAGGGTTTAGGTGACATTGAACCCCAAATAGGGATTACAATACATGATCAGGGTTGGTTATACAGCAGTGAGAATCCTTGGACAACAAAGGTAGAAAAAGATGGACATTTTAAAATTGAAAATGTACCTGTCGGATTTAAAATGGTTGTTTCAATTGAAAAGCCAGGATATTATGGAAGTTGCGATCTTCCCGATCTCAATCCTGGGCAAATTCTGGAATTGGGTGATATAAAACTTAAAGCTAAACACGGTTTTGAAGATGGACAGACAGATTGGACTGGTATTTTAACTGGCTATGTGACAAACGAGACAGGTGAGCCAATGCAGGATATTCGTGTCTGGGCTGATGGCGCAGAAGGTGTATCTGAATATAGAACAGATTCTAACGGATACTTTCAGCTTGAGAATTTACCTAAAGACAAGATTACAAATGGTGGTTTGTATGCTGATGGATATGGTCATAATGGTTTCAAGCAATTAATAGATGGGAGCGAACTGAATATTCAGATTTTTCCGCAGGGTTGGGAACTTCTTAACAAACCTGCTCCTGATCTTTTAGTTGACAAGTGGCTCAATACAGAACCGGTTAAATTGGAGCAATACAAAGAGAAAGTTATATTACTTCAGGTAGGAGTATTATTGCCACAATATCAAGATAAATTTGATATACTTCAGGATTTATTGAACAAATATAGCGACGAAGGGCTCCGTGTTATAGTTGTTCATGAGCCATTATATGTGACCTGGGCGGGAAAGGTTACTGAACAGGATATTCGTGACTTCATTAAGAAAAATGATATCAAATTCCCATTCGGTATTGATTATGATGGACAAAAATTATTTAATTTATATCAATCGAAAGTAACACCTGCTACATACCTAATCGATAAGAAAGGGATATTACGAATATCTCCTAAAAAGAATGAACTTGAAGAATGGATTAAGAAGTTCTTGGATGAGTAAATAAATATTAATATAAGCGTATTAATTATCACAGGCCGGAATGAAAAAACACCGGCCTTTTTTGTTTTATGACGAAAATCTATATAAAATATTAGACTAAAAACAGTAAGGTGATTGTATTATATATGGTGAACGATCGTTTTATAATACAATGAGATATGAAGATGCTTGAAGATAAGTTGCTTATCTGGAAAATCAGGTCTGGTGATGCAGCCGCAATTGCGCGAGTTTATGAGAAGTATAAGAATGTTCTTTTGAAAATCGCGTCAGGATTATTGAACCGGAACAGTATCGCTGAGGATGTAGTTCATGATGTATTTGTTAATCTGGCTAAATCGCATAGGAGTTTAAGACCCGAAGGAAATTTGAAAATCTATTTGGCCGTATGTGTCGCTAATCATGCCCGTAATGTGAACAAATCAGGGCAGCGGCTGGAATCAAGTAATCTCGACGATACAGAGTTGCTTGTATCGGATTCACAAGGGCCTGAACGCTGGATAATTCAGAATGAAGAACTTGATAAATTGAACAATGCTCTTGCACAACTTCCTTATTCTCAGCGTGAAATAATAATTCTGCATGTGCATAGCGAAATGAAATTCAAAGATATAGCGAAATTACAGGATATTTCAATAAATACGGCCCAGAGCAGGTACCGCTATGGATTTGAGAAATTACGCTCATTATTGAATGGTGAGGTTTAAAATGAAATCATCAGAAGAAATAAAAAAATTGATTAAAGATATTCCAATTAACACAAGCTCTGTAAAAGATAAACAAGTGCTTGATGATGTTATAAAAGCGATGGAAGAATCAAAAAAACAACCGGCTATTAAGCCGAATATATGGAGAATAATCATGCAAAGTAAAATAGTAAAATTAACAGCCGCTGCGGTAATACTGTTCGCTGTTATACTTGGGATCAACTTTTTAGGGATGCCAATTGACGGCGCGAGTACTGCATTTGCGGCAGCGATGGATAGTATAAAACAGGCAAGGACTTTTTCATGTACTGTAATTATGGAAGTTAATTATGAAGATAACAATAAACGAGGGACATATCTTAATAAGGATAAAGTAATGTTTAAGGAGCCTTATTGGAAACGTAAAGAGCAATTAACGTCACCTTGGCCGCAATATGTAGGAGAGATAACTATTCACGATTATGAAAAACGAAAGGAATTGTATCTCAGGCCTGCCATTAAAGAAGCGATACTTTATGACTTAAGCTCAAGTTATTATTTTGATGAGAAAACAGGTATTCTGAGCCTGACACAGCTTGATACTGGATTGCGTGATTATTTGATCGAGAAATCTGCAGGTACATTCGATGATCTTGGTGAAGTGGAACTTAATGGTAAAACTGTCTGGAAACTACAGGAAAAAAAGAAAAACAGGATTTGTACATTATGGATAAATCCTGAAACTAATTATCCTGTTCAAATTGAACTTAAATATGCTGGACATGAGGAATCACCAATACTTTATACTGAAATAAAAATAGATGAAGAACTCGACGATGAACTTTTCAGTTTGGCATACCCTGAAGATTATTATTTCAAAGACCTGGGAAATGGGGGTTGGGAAGATTATCAGAAAAAGTTGGTAGCAAAAATAATGAAATTGGGTTTGTTCTGTGTGATATATCGAGATAAATATGAAGGACAATTTCCAGATGAATTATCAAATCTTGCTGCTTCGGGAATTGTTACAGACGATGTACTGAAAAATTTATTAGCTCCACCTGATAATCCGGATGGATATCCTGTTTTCAAATATAATAAACCGGCAGAGGACTCGGATTGGGCGACTACAATAATATTGTACGAAGTGTATAACCAATGGCCGGAAGAGGGTGTTGTAACATGCTTTGTAGACGGTCATTCTGAAATTATCACAGATCAGAGCAAATTCGAGAAAATTATAAAATAGTTACTCAGTTTAAAAACGAATTTTGTATCAAGTGAATTTTTCTCGCTTGTAATTGCTCTATTGAGTATATTATCAGGATGAGAATTATTGCAGGTACAAAAAAAGGAATGAATTTATTCGGGCCGAAATCGATGGTTTCGAGGCCGATAACCGACAGGGTAAAGGAATCCCTGTTCAGTGTGTTGTATAAATATGACCTGCCGGAAGGTGCAATATTAGCCGACCTGTTTTCCGGCGTTGGTTCGATGGGGCTGGAATCTTTGAGCAGGGGTGCGAAGTTTGTCACATTTGTCGATAGGGATTGGAATATAGTTAAAATCCTCAAACAGAACATCGAAAAAGCTGGCTTCGTTGAGCAATCCCATGTTTTAAAAACAAGTGCGTTCAATGTTGAACTGGAAATTGCGCCGGAAGGGGAAAAGTGTGACCTTGTTTTTGTTGATCCGCCTTATGTGAAAAGCAAAAAAAATGAGTATGGCTCACCTTTGGCTAAATTATTGATTTCGCTTGGTGATAAAATTACATCTGAGGGTGTAGTCGTAGTCAGGACAAGTGATGATGTGGAGATTGAAGACAATTACGGCCAATTGCAGGTAGTCGAACGCCGGAAATGGGGGACAATGAATATATGTTTTTTGCGAGGTGAGGAGTCTTGACCAATAGAGAAGCGGCTTTATACATTATAAAGAAACTGCACAAAAGCGGCTATGAAGCTCTCCTCGCCGGCGGCTGCGTTCGGGATATGCTCCTGAGAAGGCGGGCCGTAGATTATGATGTAGCGACAAACGCTCATCCCAAAGAAGTGATTAAGCTTTTCAGGCGAACTCTCAAGGTTGGCGCAAAGTTTGGTGTTGTAATTGTCTTAATGGATAAAGTACAGGTAGAGGTCGCGACGTTTCGTTCCGAAGCAGGCTACGTTGACGGCAGACGGCCGAGCTCAGTTCAGTTTACTTCCGCATCAGAAGATGCCAGCCGGAGAGACTTTACCATAAACGGGATGTTTTATAATCCTCTTAAAAAAGAGGTGATAGATTATGTTCATGGTCAGAAGGACCTTAAGCGAAAAACTATTCGAACCATTGGTATTGCTGATGAGCGGTTTAGTGAGGATTACCTGCGAATGCTTCGAGCGGTCAGGTTTTCCACGCAAATTGGATTCAAAATAGAACCTGCCACATGGAAGGCGATTTGTAATAACGCGAAAAAAATAAACAAAATCAGCGGCGAGCGAATTGCTATCGAGTTGGGATATATTCTTATAAATACGAACAGGGCGGCTGGAATATCAATGCTTGTAGAATGCGGTCTGGCAAAAGCGATTTTTCCCAATTTGACTGCGGCTCAAGCGAGTTACGGAATTCTTGTATTGAGTCAATTGCGAGGTAAAGTGGATTTTGCTTTTGCGATGGCGTGTTTGTTTAGTAATTGCGAAACTGAATTTGCACTGGAAGAATGCGAAATACTAAAATTGAGCAGGAATGATAATAAGCATATTCAGTTTCTACTCGAAAATAGAGGTAAATTGCTTGATTACGAAATGTCACTATCGAATTTGAAAAAGATTCTTGCTAAGCAGCATTTCCATGATTTGTTCGAGATGCAAAAGGCAATTCAAAAAGCAACTATTGGCGGAAGGAAAAGTATATCAGCTTTGATTAAACTTAATCGAAGAATTAAACTGTTGGGTGATATCGAATTGCAACCGAAGCCGCTGCTTAACGGCCATGACCTGATTAAATTAGGTGCAGTTTCAGGCCCTTCATTAGGTAGATTAGCTAACGAACTTTATGTTGCGCAACTCGAAGGGCATGTGACAACAAAAGAGCAGGCAATTGAATGGGTAAAGCTGCGGCTTGCTTAATAGAAAACTTGCAAACGATAATTAAAAATATAACCGGGTGGCAGCCTCTTCCTGATTTTTTCAGGAAGGGGATGGTAAACTTGCACCAAGCCATCCCCAAGCTTGCGCTTGAGGCTGCCACCCGTCGAAGAAATAAATAATTAGAAATAAATTATGAGCTTTTCATGCAGCCTTTTACTTTATTAATTAAACCAAGTGGGTCGAACTGCAATATCGATTGCAGGTACTGCTTTTATAAATCCAGGTCACCTGAAGTTGGTTCCGGCAGGCAAAGGATGAGTGACGAAGTACTTGACAAACTCATCAAAGATTATTTGCAGTTAGGTTTTCCGGTAAATAGTTTCGCCTGGCAGGGGGGAGAGCCGACATTGATGGGGCTTGATTTCTATAAGAAAGTTATTGAACTGCAAAATAAATACGGCAAGCCCGGACAGGAAATTACTAATTCACTTCAAACAAATGGTATTTTGCTGAATGATGAATGGTGCAAATTCCTTGCTGAAAACAATTTTCTTCTGGGAATAAGTATTGACGGCCCGAAAGAATTTCATGATTTTTATCGCCTTGACCATTCGGGAGCCGGAACTTTTGAAAAAGTTGTGCACGGTATTGAAAAATGCAAAGAATATCAGGTTGAATTCAATACACTTACTTTGCTGAATGCGCATAATATCGAGCATCCGGAAAAGATTTTTAATTTTCTTATCGAGCTTGGTGTAGAGTTCATGCAGTTTATACCATGTGTTGAAATTGATCCTGATACTCAAAAGATAGCTGATTTTTCAATCAAGCCGGAACAATACGGTAATTTTCTTTGTAAAATATTTGATTTGTGGAGCGATTACGGGCCGGACAAAGTTAGTATCCGCGATTTCGACTCGATTTTATCGTACTGCATCTCGAAACATCATACAATTTGCACATATGATAGACTTTGCGGGCAATATATTGTAATTGAGCATAGCGGCGAAGCGTTTTGTTGTGATTTTTTTGTCGAGCCTCAATGGCGGCTTGGAAATATTCTTGAAACTCCAATAGAAAAATTAGCTTCAAGCGAAATTAAAAGAAAATTCGACCGTACAAAGCAGAATCTATCAAATAAATGCCTGATATGCAGATTTTTGTCAGTTTGTCGTGGAGGCTGCGTAAAAAATCGCATCACGGCTGATAATGGAATTTCAGGTACTGAAAGCTATTTTTGTGGTGCATATAAAAAGTTTTTCGAATATTCTATGCCCGGATTTTTACAGATAGCCGCTATTATTAAGGCAAAAATGTAAATAATAATTAAAAAACACGGCAATCAGTAATACTTTGGAATCTTATAACAATTGTTAAAGATTGAATAGCTGAAACACGAAAAATACGTCCCATAACGCTATTTTACGTACAATTTGTTTGTTTAAACTGGTCTCAAAACGGTTTTTTATTGACAAAATGGGCTAAAAAATATTATACTATTAACATAATAGACTCTTAAATTGTGTTAAGAGAACTATTAACAGCCGAACTGTAAATCGCCTCAATGAGGGGTATTTTTCGGAGTTAAGGAGCAGCCAAACCTTTTTTGGTGATGAAAATAGATGCACATTTTGGATTGGAGAGAATGTTGATGTTCAATCATAACAAAGCCATAGCTATTTTAGCAGCAATACTTTTTGTTACAAGCACAGGATTCAGCCAGGTGACTGAGAAGTCAGAATTGGAAAAAAACTGGGGCGAATTCATACATTACACCGCTATTAAAAGATTAGACGCGGCTAAGGAATATGCAAAAGCTATTCTTGATAATGAACCTGATCCAGTTAAATTATTTGAATTGTGCCAGGAAAATCAGGCTGGTTATCAGCTTCTGGTACAAGCAAGTGATAACAAGTACGATGCCGAGCTTGCTGAATTATCCAAAAAGCTTCTTGCTGTTATCGAAGGTGGCGGATTTGAAATACGCACCAAATCTGATGTCATTTATGACGAAGTGCTCAGGTTAAATGGTGATACTCCTCGAGCACGTCAGACTGCTATCGAACGTTTGAAAAATGCAGGCGAATACGCAATTCCATTTATGATTGATGCACTTTCTGATCCTGATCGCGAGGACGAGTTCGCAAGAGTAGCAGATGCGTTATCAAAAATTGGCAGAGATGCTATCAGACCTCTTGCCGCCGCTTTGCAAACTGATAATGCGGCAGTTAAATCAGAAGTTGTTAAGGCAATGGGTGGAATTGGTTATCCGCAGGCACTTCCTTATCTGAAATATGTAATAGAAAATGAACAATCATCAGATTTGCGACAATCAGCGCAGGCAAGCATTATGAAAATAAATCCTTCTGCTGTGTCTGTATCTGCTGCTGAGTTATTTTACCAGCTTGCCGAAAAATACTACAATCATGCACAATCTTTAGAACCTGCTGAAGATGCAGCTACAGCGAATGTATGGTTCTGGGATACAGAAAATGACAAGTTAGTTCGCGAAGCTGTTAGTAAAGACTATTTCAATGAACTGATGGCTATGAGAAATTGCGAATGGTCGCTCATGGCAGACGAGAGTTACGGTTCAGCAATAGGACTTTGGATAGCGTCTTTCTTTAAAGCTGAATCAGCAGGTGTTGAATCAATGCCGGAATATTTCGGTGAAAGCCATGCCAATGCACTTGTTTATGCAACTACTGCCGGCGTGGAATATCTTCATCAGGCACTCGCTCGTGCCGTAAAAGATGGTGATACTTTTGTCGCCCTTGGTGTTATTGAAGCTTTGGGAAGAACCGCTGGTGAAAAATCGTTGTTCTATCACATTGGTACGCAACAGCCGCTTGTTCAGGCTTTAAGATTCAAGGATAGATTAGTAAGATATAGTGCAGCTATAGCAATTGGCGCGGCCTTACCACGAGATAATTTTGAGGAAAGCAAAACTGTGACAGCAATTTTGGCTGAGGCGCTGGCTTCGAATTCACAAACAGTCGTAAGTGATGCAATTACCTGGAATGAGAATCTTGCTAATAGTTATGCAATGCAGGCCGCTACTGTAATGTTGGGGCTGGCACAAACGAGGAATCCTGTTATAGATTTATCTTTGGCACAGGAAGCTCTTATAAATGCAACAAGCGATGAGCGTAAGCAAATTCAGGCTTTGGCGGCTCAGATACTTGCTTACCTGAAAAGTCCGACAGCACAGAACGCTATCGTAATAATGGCTTTTGATGAGAACAATGAGCTTGATATGAAAATAGTTGCTTTTAATGCACTTACAATTTCAGCAAAGTTGAATGCGAGCATGTTAAGCGATGATATGGTAAATATGATATATGAACTTATCAGCTCGGATGAAACTGAAGCAAGTCTAAAAAGTGCCGCAGCGGCAGCTTACGGAGCTTTGAATTTACCAAGTCGTAAAGTCAAAGACCTTATACTTGACCAGTCAAAAAGCTGAAATTTGAGTAGTAATTGATATCATTTTATTTCAGCCTTCAATATATTGCAAATCAAGACACGGTAATATATAATACAGAGAATATCTATTGATTTTTAAAAGGAGATCGAGTCGTGCCTATATTTGAATATAAATGTAATGATTGTGGTAAAGTAATGGAGTTTTTGGAGAGCAGTAGTAAGCCGCAAAAACACCAGTGCAATAAATGCGACAGCACTAACATGCAGAAAATGCTTTCAGGTTTTGCAGTACAAACCAAATCTTCGGCTCCATGTGATGCCTGTCCCGGACCGTCTCAGGCTGAATGTGGTGGTATGTGCGGCGGCCAGTGCGGCCATTAGTATTAATCTGGTACAGTTGAATTTGATTCAGGTGCGTTTTCTTGTATTGAACTTTCAATTGGTTTTGTCTGTTTTTCCGTTGAATTTGGCTTTGTTTCATTATTATTTTCAGATTCTTTTATCTGAGATTTTTTGATTAATTCGTCAATAATATCTATGCTTTTCATTTTATCATCTGAAGATACCGCCGTATTAACTAAATCACACCACCAGCAAATATAAGAAATATTTGTTTGCTGAGAATTTTTGTTAAATCCTATCTGGCTAATAAATTTATATTGAGCAAGCGGCGTAACAGTAATCACTAATGCAAAGAAGCTGAAAATAAGGAGTCCGGTGAGAAAACCAAACATTCCTGCGAAAAGTATATCAAATATCTTATGGAAAGATACCTTAAATTGACCCGTTAAAAATACGTACGATATTGTGTGTAAAATTAAGAAAGTCCCGATGGATACTATTGATAGGGCAAAAGTATTGTAAAATAAAGTATCATTAGCCGAAGGAAAATAATCCACAATTACAGGTGACAGGAATATAGAGACATAAATCGAAATTACAATATTAAAAAACATAACCAGTATTTCATAGAAGCCAATTCTAATGGCTAACCATATAAATAAACCGCTTACTAAAATGCCTGTCCAAAATAGCATAGTTTATCCTATTACTCTTTTAAATTCTTCAAGACTTGTAATTCCGACGGCGACTTTTTTTAATGCTTCTTTTCTCAGCTTCGATGAAATTTTTATTTTGTTTTCAGTATTAACATTAGAAACTGATTCGAAGTTTCTTATTTCATTTTTTAATTGCTCATCTATTTGTAAAATATCACAAGCCGCAGTTCTGCCGTAATAACCTGTTTCATCACAATGCCTGCATCCATTTGCTTTATAGATATGGGAATAGTCCAATCCTATTTTTTTGAATTCACGAATTATTTTTTCATTAGGTTCAACTAATATTTTGCAGTGTATGCATAATTTACGAAGAAGTCTCTGGGTTGCCAAAAGGCTAAGTCCCGATGAAAGTAAAATAGGAGATATTCCCAAATCAAGCAATCTTACAAGAGCGCTTTTATTGCTATCAGAATGTATCGTAGCTAAAACGAGATGGCCGGTTTGTGCCGCTCGAAGCGCAATTTCTGCCGTCTCTTCATCTCTTATCTCACCTACACATATAACATCAGGGTCCTGTCTTAAAATGCTTCTTAATGATTTTGCGAATGTAATATCTGCTTTGGGATTTATCTCAATCTGGCTGGTCGAAGGCAGGACTGCTTCAATTGGATCTTCAACTGTGATTACATTGTGTGTGAATCTGTCAATGGCATTTAACATTGCGTACAAAGTAGTTGTTTTACCACTTCCAGTCGGGCCGCAAAGTAAAATCATTCCAGAAGGCATATTTAAGGATTCTGATATAGTGGAATATTGGTTTTTAGTAAGACCTATATCATGCAAAGTTAAGGAGCTTGCATCCTGATTCAATATTCTTATAGATAGTTTCTCTCCATTTACTACTCCGGCACTTGCGACTCTGAAAGAAGTTGTCTTATCGTCCTTTTTGGCAATAAAAGCACCGTCCTGAGGCCTTCTTTTTTCAGAAATATCCATACTTGATATAGCTTTGATACTATTTACAATCGCCTTACAAATATCGGATTTAAGCTCTTTTACTGTTCGAAGAATCCCGTCAATTCGCAATCTTATTGTATATGAGGTTTCGTCTTTGGGATCTATCAGGATATCGCTTGCTCGTTTATCAATAGCATGAGCAATAATTTTCTCTGTTAAACCAAGAATCTTGTTATCCTGCTTTCTATTATCACTATGTCCATATATTTCGTCAAAGTTTCTTCCTGACGAATCAAATAATTTTATATCAGAACTATGTCTTGAGCGTGTTAAAGTTTTTGTCTTTATAGTTTCGATTGCTTGTGTTACGAACTGCTTGAAAAGTTCGAATACATTTTTATTTGTTTGAGCCGATTTCTTTGCGGTGTCCACTATCAATAAAATTAACCAGAATACCGGCCCTGCAATAAGAGTAATGGCATAAGACACGGTCCTGTATTTTTGAGGTAAAAGGGGGCTGAATTGAAGAAGTTGTATGAAATACAAACACAAATATACCCACAATATAAGCAGAAAAAGTTTTATAGGATTAAACGGTAAAGACACTGAGAGTAGATTAAAATCTAATTTTGCATGTATTTGACAAAAACATGGCTTCAAAAAAATCTCAATAATTTCCTTAATTTGCATTATTTCCCCTTACAGAGAATAATTACGCTATTTACTCCAACAAAAACAGGATAATATATTTTATTAATAGTTACAATATAAAAATATTTATGAATTTTATCTTTTTCTTAATGGATCGTGAATTGGTATTATATGATTTGTTTTAAGAAGTAACGGGAAAACTATTAAAGCTCATCAAGTTCGGCCATAAATGAGTCAGACAAATCAAGTGCTGCAGAACTGCCTGATGAATCCAGGTCGGGTTTGTTTTGCTGAGGAGCTGAAGCTGGTTTTGCCTGTTGTTGTTTTTTGGGTTGAGGAGGGGACGCTTTCTCCGGTTTTCCATCGATTTGAAGCTGAAATGTCAAAGGACCTATTTTTAAATAATCTCCAGCATTAACAATGCTCTCACTTATCTTTTTCCCATTAAGAAAAGTTCCGCATTTGGAGTCGAGATCGCGGATTTTTAAATCACCATTGCTCTTGCTGAACTGGCAATGCCTTCTTGAAACTCGTTTCAATGGGATACGCAAATCACAATCATGCCGCCTTCCGAGTATTGTGATTTCACTCGACAAAGGAATAATCCTTTGTGAGCCGCTTTTTGTGAATAGAACTAAATTTGCATGCATAACAGCCTTCCTCTTTTAGTTCTTCAAAATAAGTCCAAAGGTCTATTTTTAAACGTTTTTATAGAAATGTATATTTTAATAAACACTAATCATTCCTATTTATGCCGTCAAAAACGGAAACTATTGTCCGCAACACAGCACCATTGGCACAACCTAAATTATTATACTTATATTATTATAATAAAGCAAGAATTTATTCGGTCCATAAATATTATTGACATAGTTTAGTATGTAGGTTAAATTTGGTTAAGATTTTTAAAATAATGATTTAATATAGAAAAAGGATAGAAAACGTATCGATATGGCTAAAGTTAAACTTCCCGACGGCAGCACATTAGAAGTCGATAACTCTTTAACTGGTAAGCAATTAGCGGAACAAATTGGTCCAGGGCTTGCAAAATCAGCTATTGCGGCGAAAATTAATGGGCAATTGAAAGATTTATCAGCTCCAATTTTTTTAGATGGTTTAGAAGAAGCAGAGATTCAAATTATTACGCCTAAAGACAGAGAAGGCCTGGAGTTAATGCGTCATAGCTGTGCTCATATAATGGCTGAAGCTATTTGCAGTATCTGGCCCGGCACAAGGCTGGTTTACGGCCCGACTGTCTATGATGGATTTTACTACGATATTGACCTTGATGAACCGATTCGGCCGACTGATTTCGAGAAAATCGAGCAGAAAATGGCTGAAATCGTCAAGGCTGACACTCCCTTCGTTAGAAAAGAAATGTCACGTGAGGAAGCGTTAAATAAGCTTAAAGACGATAAATATAAAACAGACAACATTAATCGGGCTGATAGTGACTCCATCAGTTTTTACTCGCATAGCGATTGTTTTGAGGATTTATGCAGAGGACCTCATGTCCCGAGTACAGGTAAAATAGTAGCGTTTAAGGTCATGTCGGTAGCAGGTGCTTACTGGCATGGAGACGCGACTCAAAAAATGCTCCAGCGCGTTTACGGTACCGCATGGGCAAATAAAAAAGACCTTGAGGAATATCTCAATCGTATAGAAGAAGCAAAGAAACGTGACCATCGAGTTTTAGGCAAACAACTTGATTTGTTCAGTTTCAATGAAGCCGGTCCCGGATTTGCTTTTATGCACGCCAAAGGAATGGTTATCTGGAATGCGATAATTGATTTTTGGCGGAGCGTTCATAATAAATACGGCTATGAAGAAATCCGCACTCCCATTATTCTTAACGAATCGCTTTGGCACAAAAGCGGCCACTGGGACCATTATAAAGAAAATATGTATTTTACGACTATTGATGAAGTGGAATATGCCGTTAAACCCATGAATTGTCCCGGCGGGTGCCTGGTTTATAATACACGCAAGCATTCATATCGTGAATTTCCCAAAAGAGTAGCCGAGCTTGGTCTGGTTCATAGACACGAAGCGAGCGGCGTAATGCATGGTTTATTCAGGGTAAGGCAATTTACCCAGGATGATGCACATATTTTCTGTACTCCTGAACAAATCGAGCCGGAAATTATATCTGTCATAGAACTGGTTTTCGAGATTTATAAAGCTTTCGGATTTAAGGATTTCCATATCGAACTTTCTACCAAGCCGGAAAACCACATTGGTTCGGATGAAATATGGGAAATTGCTACTAACGCTCTAAAAGCAGCTCTGATACATAAAGGAATTGACTTCAAGATAAACGAAGGCGACGGGGCGTTTTACGGTCCTAAAATTGATTTTCATATCGAAGACTGCCTGAAAAGGTCATGGCAGCTTGGTACGATTCAACTTGATTTTTCTATGCCGGAACGCTTCGGTTTAGTTTATACTGATAAGGATAATACAGAAAAAGCACCGGTTATGATACATCGTGCGATTCTGGGTTCTTTTGAACGTTTTATTGGTATCTTAATTGAACATTATGCCGCGAATTTCCCGCTTTGGCTTGCTCCAGAACAGGTTAGAGTGCTACCAATAAGTGAAAAAACCAATGATTATGCTAAAACTATTGAAAGTAAGCTCAAAGATGCAAATCTCAGGTTTAGTTGTGATTTATCCGACGAAAAAATAAACTCGAAGATAGTTAAAGCGTATAATGATAAAGTTCCTTATATGCTTGTTATAGGACCCAGAGAAGCTGAAAGTGGCACTGTTAATGTAAGAATTCGTGGATTAAAAGAAAATCAAACAATAGAAATTGATAAATTTTTGGAAATGATAAATTCTAAAATAGCCGATAAGATAATTGATTTGGCTTTTTAAGAATATATTTTTATAATTTACTTTTTAGTATATACTATAAGTAAATGAACAATTTATTGTTATTTTAGAGAAAGGTAAGGTGGCGTACAATAAATAAAAAAGGTTTAAGGATAAATGGAGGGATTCGAGCTAGTTCAGTCAGAGTGATTGATGAATCAAACAATCAGTTAGGAATTATTAGTAGAGAAGAGGCACTTGATAGAGCGAGAGAGATCGGTTTAGACCTCGTGGAAGTGGCTCCTATGAATGATCCTCCAGTATGTAAGATAATGGATTACGGCAAATGGCTTTATGAACAAAAACGCAAGGATCGTGAGGCGCATAAGAAAAACATTCGTCATTCTGTTACTCTTAAAGAGATCAGGCTAAGGCCGGAAACTGATAAACATGACCTTGGAATAAAACTTAAGCATGGAAGAGAGTTTGTTGAAAAGGGTCATAAGGTACAATTCACAATATTTTTCAGGGGACGTCAGGTATTGCATAGAGATAAGGGATTTGAAATGCTTGAACAAATCACAGAAGATCTCAGTGATATCTCTAAAATCGAACGTCCTTCCCAAATGAATGGAAAACGCATGACATTATTGCTTGTGCCGAGAAAGAATTTGGTTACCGAGTGAAAATGATTCTTTGTAGGTGAGCCGGTAGGTCATAATATTCTTATTTATAGAATATTACTGATTAATATACCGTTAGCTTTTATTGCTTGCGAATTATTCCTGATTTGATTGGAATTGGGTAGCATATTGGCTTTCCTCAGGGCAGTTATACCCTATATATTCAACTATTGGGGAAAATCTGCATAAAAAGGGATATTTTTTACAAAAATTCAACCTTGGGTGTTGACCTGTGCCTTTAAATAGTATAGATTAATATTTTTGTATTTTTCACAAGAAGTTAGGATGTACAAAAACAATTTTTTAAAATAAGATTCTTTACAGAGTTTTTTAAGGATTAGCTAAATGCCAAAGCAAAAAACCCATAAGGGTTTGAAAAAAAGAGTAAAAGTAACCGCCTCCGGTAAAGTCAAACATAAAAAATCCGGAGCAGGTCATCTTATGAGTAGAAAAAGTTCAAAACTAAGAAAAAGGGTTACCAGCTCAACGACAATGGATCGGGCGAGTGGAGTAAAGGCCCTTATTAAATTAGGTAAATAAAGGAAAGCTGATATGCCAAGAGTTAGAAAAGGTGCCGCATCACGTCAGGCAAAGAAACGCGTTCTAAAAGCAGTAAGAGGGCATCGCGGGCAACCGGGCAAACAGTATCGGCTGGCCAAAGAAGCATTAGTAAGAGCTGCTGTATATGCGAAAGCTGATCGCAGACGTAAAAAAAGAGATTTTCGTGCTTTATGGATTACTCGCTTAAGCGCTGCGTGCAGGCAAAGAGGAGTAAGATACAGTCTGTTTATTGACTATTGCATTAAAGCTAACATTGCAATTAACCGCAAGATGCTTAGTGAAATTGCTATTGCTGATCCGAATGGTTTTGATGCAATTCTCAGTGCAGCGCAGAAAGCCGCTTCATAATCAAAATTTGTCACGCAGAAATCAGTACGCAGAACGCATCACGAAAAAATGCTTGAAGAATTTGAAAAAATCGGCAAAGAAGCACTTTCTGATTTAAAGAAAGTTTCCGACCTCGAGTCCCTGGAGCAATTCCGTATCAAATACCTGGGCCGTAAAGGTCTTGTTATAGATATGCTCAGTCAAATCGGCAAGCTGCCCAAAGAGCTGAAGCCGCAGGGCGGGCAGCTCGCAAACAAAGTAAAGAATGAAATCACAAAAGCATTCGATGAGATTAAAGCCGGTCTGTCACTTTCAAAAAAAGATAAACAAAAAGAGCTTGTCGATGTGACTTTGCCAGGAATCCCTGTTCATATCGGTAAGCCGCACGTAATTACGCAAACGCTCAATGAACTATTGGAAATATTCGGACGCATGGGTTTTGATGTTGCTTACGGCCCGGAAGTCGAAGATGACTGGCATAATTTCATTGCACTTAATATTCCTCCGGAACATCCGGCCAGAGAACCTTCTGATAATTTCTATGTAGATGACAAAACATTATTGCGAAGCCAGACTTCGACAATTCAAATTCGCGTAATGGAGAATAAGAAACCTCCTATCCGCGTAGTCGCACCCGGCAGAGTTTATCGTCCTGACACAGTTGACGCGACACATATGTATATGTTCCATCAGCTTGAGGCACTCGTCGTTGACGAAGGTGTCAGCATGGTCGATATGAAAACTACCATCGAGCAATTCATTCACACATTCTTCGGTCCCGAAACACAATGGCGATTCAGGCCGAGCTTCTTCCCGTTCACCGAACCAAGCGCAGAAGTTGATTTGCTTCTCTTGGACAAAGCAGGAAACGAAAACTGGGTCGAAATGGGCGGCTGCGGCATGGTTGATCCAAACGTTTTCGATGCAGTCGGAATAGACAGTGAAAAATACACCGGCTGGGCTTTCGGTTTCGGTATAGAACGACTTGCAATGCGCAAATACGGTATTACAGATATCCGCCTTCTCTTCGAGAACGACCTCCGTTTCCTTCGCCAATTCTAATGCCTGATTAATTTAACAATAGGTCAATATTTTTATCATTTTCTTGATTATTACAAAATGGTTAAATATATTGTACATATATAATTATTAGGGAAATCAAAGAATGAGTCAAATAGAGATTTTAGGAAATATTGTTATCCCGGAAGGTGAGTTCATTTTTAAAGCGTCACGAAGTTCAGGTCCGGGAGGACAGAATGTAAATAAACTCAATACGAGAATTTCATTATTCTTCAATATAAAAGAGTGCGATAGTTTTTCAGACTATCAAAAAAAGCGAATATTAAAATGTTTGTCGACACGAATTGACAAAGAAGGCTGTATCAGAGTTGTATCCCAGAAATTCAGAACTCAAAATGCAAACCGTCAGGCAGCTATAGAGCGGTTGCAAGAGTTATTGGAAAAGGCACTTAAACCGAAACCAATCCGCAAAAAAACAAAAGTGCCATATAGTGCAAAGCAAAAAAGATTAGATGAAAAGAAACGGCGGGGCAAACTAAAACAGCAAAGATCAGAAAAGAATTTTGAAAATTAGTTGTTTACAGTAATTTCTATTCGGTAACAATTGTTAATTGACTTCCAGTTTGCGTGATTTCTTTGATCTGGATTCCTTTTATATTTTTATGTTCTAAAAGTTGCTGCAAATCTACAAGAACATTTGGCAGGTCGAGTTTTACAAATTCAGGCAGTTTCGATTGATACGAATTTCCGAGCATACCCAAAGCCTGATTGAATTGTGCATTACCGAGACTCACTTCGAAAGTAGCTACGTTGTTTTCATAGCTTATATATTTCAACGAAACAGGGACCACTGGAAGCATAAACATTTTGGTATCTACAATAAATTCGATACAGTCATTTTTGACTTCAGAACGAACGATTTGTTTATGTAAAAGATTATTAGATTTCAGAATTTCCAGTAGTTCTTCAAGAGTAAAAGTTATTGCAGCCATTTTGTTCCTAAAAAAAGAATTAATAATAAATTATGAAGTAATATACAATAGCGGCGGGGGGGATGCAAGTATCTTTCTTCGGCGCATAAAAAATGGGTCATAGCATCCTGCTTATGACCCGTTGGTTAAAAAATGTTGAAGAGAAATTTTTCTATACCCACCCTAAGGTGGCGGTCTGACCTTTTCGATATTATAGTTTTTTGTATAAAGACATTTATTTCTATCGTTACAATCTGTATATACGACTTCAGATATTTTTGTCATACGACAAAACATTGTGGCCAAAAACATCCACATAACTTCAATTTGATAGTTATTTACTTTCATAATCTGGTCCCCCATACACGACCATTATTTATCTCTACTATCGTACCATAGTCTTATTTTTCCTTAATATATTATTCAGATTATGAGTAAAATAATATATATGAAATACTGTTTTCATAATACGAATTCGTAATATTATATATGGATTTGCATATCATTCGATTAACGGCATATAATATAAAAGATAATAGTATTATTTTGTTTGTTTCGTGAGATGGTTCAATATTTATTTTCGATAAGTCAAATATAGATATAAAATAGAATGTATCAGAAAAAAATATTATATTTTTAGCCGGAATTTATATTTAATTGCCAATCTTTTATTTATAATATTCGTTTATAGTAGAGATTACAAAAGGTATATCATTTATAAAATGCTGATTTTTAATGATTTACGCGATAATTGATTGAAAGCAAGGTACATTAATCGGGAAAATGAATGCAGGGAGAAAAGATATGAAACTCAAAGCCGCATTTATAATATTGATAATCGCGTTTTTAACTCAAATAGCATTTTCGGGCGTTGATAGAGACATTTTATTTGAAAGGTTAATATTCAGGCCGGAAGTGGTTCCGGATCCATTAAAAGGCAAAGAAGTTATTGTACGTTTTTACGATAATTGGCATAGTGAGCCGAAAGCTTATAAGAAGATTAATGTTTTATATGATAACCTTTCCAAAATACCCCAGATATTAAATGATACTTATGGTGATATTCAAGGTTCATCTGTCGTTGTTATTTTCGAACAGGACCAGACAGATGAGCAGGTCAAATCATCGTTTGCCGGTTCAGTTCTCGCTGAAAAACTTGATGTATTAAAAGAAAGAATTCATTATGTTTCAGCATTCAAAGATAATAAGCAAAATGAAAACATATTTATCGATGATGCTCTCGGTGAAATAATACCAAATGCAAAAGTAGATATTTATATTAGAGATACATATTTAGAAGGAACGAAGATATTATTAACAAGTATAGAGACAAAAGATGGTTCATTACAGATTCCTCAATTTACCGGTTCGATAAGATATTTATCATTTGAGATATCAAGTCCGGATTATGGAAGTACAATTACAAGTCGCTTTGGAGATAACTCTCATATCGCAACTCCTCTTGTTCATAAAGATTCTCAGGCTTACCAAAGAGCAGTTCGCGGCAAGGTTGTTGATGAGGAAGGTAATCCAATTAAAAACGCAGTACTAAATTGTCGCAATATCAGAACATTAGGTCAGGGTCTTATTAATTCTTTAAATGGACAGGAATATAAATCTATCACCGATAAAGATGGGAAGTTTTGTTTATATTTACCGAACGAACAAAATAATGAACGAGGCTTTCTGATTCCTCCCGGTTCGACATACTCTATAAGAGTCGAAGCATCTAAGGAACTGCATTTTCTTCCATTTGATGAGCCTATTGAAAACGATACTGAAAAAACAATCGTTATGGAAAAAGCCGACTATTTCAGAACTTTTGTTTTCGAAGATGAAGAAGGTGTGATTAATGATTCGAGACTTGATTTTATTAGTATAAATATAACTCGTCCGGATAAAAGGTCGTTAAGAATTCCTTATAATGAATTTAGAGAAGGAGGTTATTTCCCGTTAGGAGAATATAGCGCAAATATGAATATGCCAGGAGATGGCGAATTTGAATTCGAGCAGATAACAGTTGATGAAAATAGTTCCGAAGAGATTGTGTTCAAGTTGCCGGAACGAGTCATATATTCGGGACAGATTGTTCATGGTATGACGCATCAGCCTATGCCGGGAGCTTTCGTTATTGCGTTTAATAGTTCAAGTGAAGGGAATCTTTCTATGATTACAAAGGAACAATGGGCCGCACTTCATGAACTATCTCTTGAGCCTGAAAACGGTGAGCCTGCGATAAAACCGGTAACGGATATTTATGGAATAAAACAATTAATCAGAACTGATGAGCAGGGACGTTTTATGATGACTTTCATTCCCGGAGAAGTCTATGGTTTTATTGCGTTCGAAGAAAATTATCTTCCTGTTATGCATCGCACGTTTAACCTGAAATTTGATGAGAACAAGATTTCTGAAATCCCTGCGATAAAATTATATCCCGCTGCTTCTGTGTTAATAAACTTAAAGACTGAAGAGAGAATATCAGTTAATGCAAAGTGGCTGATAAATGAAAATGATAATCCTTCATGGACACGGGAATTTTTGCGTCAGGATAATAGGAGTGAAAGAGAATATACAACCTGTAAAAGATGGCTGGAAAATAATAAGCCGCAGAGTTTTTATATCCCGGCTGATTTGAATGTACAGATTAAACTGGAGACTCCCTATGATGATCAATGGAGACCTGTTGAAATACCGGAAATGCTGAATCTTGCCCAGGGGCAAACCATTGATTTGGGAAATATTACTTTCGACCAGGCCGTGGAAGTATTTGTTCTGGTTGTTGACTCAAAAGGTGAACCGGTCGAGGGAATTCCGGTAAAAACTCTTCTGGATGAAAGAGCATGGGGTCTCCCGCATAATAGTGACGAATCCGGTATTTCTTCGTTTTATATTAATCCGGGTTCGAATATTCAAATCGGAGTGGCTTATTATGGTCAAGACGGAAAGTATAAGAGAGAAACAATATTATGTGATATTAAAAGTCAGGAAGACAAGGGTAAATTGTTTAAATTACAGCTTTCAGATGAGATTCTCGAAAGAGTTCTTGATAATTCAATGAGATAATTAAGAGCAAAATATATTATTCATACAGTTTTCCGATGATTTGTAGGAAAATCTATTATTGATTTGCGTAAAAGTTCTCCAGAATTGTATTGAGTAAAATATTTTTTACATTTTTTCCAAAAATAGTGTAACGAAATCAGAGATGTTACGTCTTAATATATGGAAACCAGTTTTAAATAGTGTAGTGTTAGTGAGTTAGGAAATAAACCCGCTGGTGTTTTACGGTTCAGCTCATAGCTTGCCCTGAATTGTAATTGAAGACGTTCGATGGATCAGCGGGTTTTTTATTAATCTGCTAACTAATTTAGCCTATCTTTAATCTTTCATAATAGGAACCATCTCATGCTCATTTGGGTCTATCTGCGGCCATTGAGGGGTTGGTTCTTCTGATATCAGAATATGAGGTGTTATAAAAATTGTTAAAACGCTTTTTTTAACGGTTTTTTCTTCATGTTTAAATAAGTTACCAATGATTGGGATATCGCTTAACAACGGAACCTTAGTAGTAGCGGTGGTTATTTGCTGCTCACGTAATCCTCCCAATACTAAAGTTTGTCCTTCCTGAACAGTCACCTCTGTTGTGGATTGTCTTGTAGTGAGTTCAGGCAGGCCTGCATCGGGTGTAAATGTATAGTTACCGACCTTTACATCCACTACAAGATTAATTGTTCCATCAGCCAGTAATGTCGGTACAATACGGCCTTCGGTATCAGCGGAAATATCACTTTTTCTGACAATAGGTCGTCCTGAAACATCAAAACCCTCGTCATAGAAGTAATTTAATGTTTTACGGATATTAATCAAAGATTCCTTGCCGCTCATTGCTACTGTTCGAGGATTGGCGAGAATCGTGCCCTGACCTTCTGTTACAAGAGAATTAAGGCGAATAAAAAACTCATTAGGGAGTTTTCCAACACCCTGATAAAAAGACTGGCCTGTATCGGATAACAAATTAAGTGCATCCTGGGCACCACCGGATTGTTGTATTGCTCTTCCGGCCGGTTGGTAAAATGCAAACTTGTCTTCAGTATAGGTCCAGTCAAGACCAAGTTTTTGATTTGCTTCTTCAGATAATTCGACTGCAAGCAAATCTACCATAATATGCGGTGGCGGCGTATCGACTTTTTCAAGGTCTTTTCTAAACTCGGCAAGAACGCCGGCTGGACCTTTAAATAATATAAGGTTTCTTGCTGTATTAGTTGTGAAGTATTGGCCATAAGCAGAAGGAAGAGATTTGATAGCTTCTTCAATAGTCATGTGAATTGGCTTCAATGTTACAGTAACATCACCGTTCAGGTCTTTTTCGCCAACTGGTTCAACAGCTAAATCTGGAGAGGTCTTATTGGATTCTTCTACTAATTCTGCCGCGGCAACCACAGATACAGTTCTACCGATAGGAGGGCCAATGTGTTTTGCCGCAATCGGCGATATGAAACGGCTTGGAAGATCAAGTCGATACACATCAGGTTTATTTATATTGTCATCCCTGCTTATTATTTCTGCTATTGTCAATAAGATAGAGCGATTATCAGGGGACCATGATATCCTTCCTGCGGAAAGTCCAAAGGAACTGCCTGTTATTTCAGCTAAGTCGCTTTGTTCGTTGTATATCAGTATATCTTCGACATTCTTTTTACTGACATCATATATACTTAGAAGCGAGCGGGTGTTTTCATACTGAGCTTGTCGTCCCCAGTTTTTAACGCCGTAACGAGTACTCAGGATTAAGATTTTTTGTGAATCATATGACCATTTCACTAAGGAAATAAAATCAATCTCGCCCTTTTTACTGGGATCGGATGTTATTATTGGTTCATAACCGCCGTTTATGGGATCAATTAAATAGATAGTTCCAATTCCATTACCCTGGTTATCAAATCTGCTTCCTCTGCCTAAAATCCATCTGCTGTCCCATGACCACTCGAGTGCGGAAATGCAAAGCTGCTCTTCTGTCGCGGAAGAAGATGCTTTGGTAAGATTGCGTGCTTCGGAACCATCTGGCCGACTAATCCAGCAGTCACAGCGAGGGTAATATCCGGCTATATCTCTTTCGGTTTGAGTCATATCGATATCACTGGTAAAAGCAATCCACTCACCTGAGGGGCTCCATCGCGGCGAATCGACATCTATGGACCTGCCTCCGTTGTCTGTTAAAAGATTTAATTCTTTACCGTTATTATTAACTGTAGCTACATCGTATCCTCCGCCGCCCGCTTCTGTCAAAAGACATAGTTTTGATGAGTTAGCAAGGCTCCATCGTTGTTCCTGGCTCTGACCTCTTTCGACTAATATTCTTTCGTATTTGCCGGTTTCTGCATTAGCTACGAATACCTGGTATTTTCCAGAAGTGTCTGGACGAACTTTGTATGCAAGGAATTTATCATCTACGGACCAGAATGGCCCATCTGTATAATCAATCGAACTCTGAGGATATGGCGCGGAAATTGAAGTTGTTTTTTTTGTGTTTAAATCATATACATAAATGCCGCCCTGACTCTGGCGATCACTTGAATTGGAAAACTCAAAGGAGATTTTATTGCTATTCCATGACCACTCTGCGAAGAAGGGATTTCCCATCTGAGAAATTTTTTCTTTTTCGGAACCGTCTGATTTCATAATCATAAGCTGACGTTGTGTTCCTGTTTCTGAACAGAGATAAGTTACTAAATCCCCTTGATATGCCCATGATACTGCTGTTGATTTTCCGTCGGTGGTTAAAGGTGTAAGTACTACTCCTTCTGCAATGAATTCGGAATAAGCTGGTTGAGAGATGATTAATTGAAGCAATAAAAACGTTAAAAATAGATAGTATGTACCTCTTCTATGACAAAATCCCACTATATTTTCTCCTTTAAGCTATATTCAGTATTTTTAAAAATCTGTAAATTTACCCCCGTCGTATTCACAGATAGAACATCCAACATGTTAAGATAGAATACAGTTTAGGTTGACGAATTGTTCGGATTACATCACTTTTTTATTTATATCATCTCGGAATATAATCAAAATTCTCACATTTTGATTATTTGCAGAGTGGATAGTAATAAGAAACAGATATCCTTTAAGCCTGGATTTTATCGATAGTAATCTGAAGGTGTTTCTGGCGATGTCCAATGCGTTTTTTGCTGTTTTTGCGTTTTCTGAAATCCATCGGATAGAGCTTTTTATCTTTTACTATAGCTTCCTCAGCAGTAGTTTTGAAAGAAGCGATTACTTTTGCGCCTTCCAGATATGGGGTACCTACCTTAACCTCATTGTCATCACTAACCAGCAAGACTTTATCAAGCTCGATTGTCTTAGCATCTGGTGCGATATCTGTTAATTCTATCTCTATACAGTCACCTTCGGCGACCTTATATTGTTTCGAACCCTGTTCAATTACTGCATACATTCTTAAAAGCTCCTATAGCTTCATCGTATTATTTTCAAGACAAAAGAAATATTCTACATATTTTCATTTTTTTGTAAAGGAAATTTTTGTATTCTATTAAACATTAAATACTTTGTTATTCATATTAAGTATTTAATTTATATGATATATGAGGCATAAGTTAATAAATACGAGTTTAGTATATGATGTAAGTGGTTGTGTGATAAGGGATTATATTTAGCCGGGATTAATTCTATGCAGATAGCAATATTAAATGACAAAATCCTTCCTTATGAAGAGGTTGGGCATGAATATTTAGACCGTGGGCTTTTTTTTGGTGATGGTGTTTACGAAGTTATACGGAGTTATGACGGCAGGATTTTCGCTCTCGATGAGCATATTGAGCGATTTTCAGCCAGTTTGAAGGCGATTGAAATCACAAAAGTCGATATAAACCAGGTACGTGATAAGATTATCCTCGCTTTTGCAAAATCAAATATTCCCAACGCTTGTATCTATTTTCATATAACTCGAGGTTCCGGGCCAAGAAATCACGCAGGAACAGATGATTTAGAGCCGAATTTCTTCCTGACCGTAAAAGAGCTTGAAGATGATACAAAAATGAAAACCGAGGGTATCAGCGTTATAACTTATCCCGACCAGCGATGGAAACGCTGCGATATAAAATCGCTGAATCTTCTTCCAAACGTTATGGCTAAGCGTGAGGCGGCTAAAAGAGATGCTTTTGAAGCGATTTTTGTAAACGACGAAGGATTTATAACAGAAGGTTCATCTTCGGCCTTTTTCGCGATACATCAGAAGAAATTGCAAACTTCGCCGCTTTCGGCAAATATCCTGCCCTCAATTACTCGCAAATTCGTAGTAAAAGCCGCTGCTAATATTAGCCTGGAAATCGTAGATAATTCCCTTACTCCTCAACAGGCTGCTTTATGTGACGAGCTTTTCATCGCGGTAACTACAAAAGACATTGTCCCGGTAGTAAAGTTCGACGACAAAATAATCGGTGA
This sequence comes from Sedimentisphaerales bacterium, assembly GCA_016936075.1. Taxonomy (GTDB): domain Bacteria; phylum Planctomycetota; class Phycisphaerae; order Sedimentisphaerales; family Anaerobacaceae; genus JAFGPS01. The sequence continues at coordinate 27,505 of JAFGPS010000115.1, forward strand.
CGGCAACCCCGGCCAATACACAAAAGCACTCGCCGAAGAATTCCGAAAATTCACAATTCTTTAAAAATAAATTCAAGACAATAAACAAAAGACTAAGTATTAAAAGACTGACGGATTCTCAAGTTTGATGTTCTGAGTCTTTTGCGCATATTTTACATATCTTTTACAATTCATTACTTCTTTTATACTAAGTGGTTATAGCGATAACTTAGCAGGTTGAAAAAAAGTTCAAATTATTCGTCAACCAATTGTATTGATTTGCGTCTTAATTATATAGAAGTTATAATTTTGCTTACATAAATATAAATATGAAAGGATAGGAAAATGATTAAGAAAGTGGTAGGGATATGTTTAACGATTCTGATTGTTGCACTTTTATCAACTCAATTCAATACCGAAGCGGCGAATCAGAATTCAAAACAGATTGGCTCGGACATTTCATTATTAGAAGTCACATCAGATTCGATTGAGCTTGAATTTCTCAAGCCTACAGGCGGCAGTGGCCTGCTCGAAGTCGAATTGCTGAATCTTGAAGGTGATATGTTAGCCAAGGTGACACGCAGGCATAATGGAAGGCCGCTCACAATTATACTCTATGGTCGAATAAATCAAAATGAACTTTCTAATTATTATCTGCGTTACAGATATGATACGAACCAGGAGTTCAGGCAAAGGAGTTTACTCTTTGTTGGTGAAGTTCTTGAAACAATAGTACTCGGCCAGAGAGAATTTGTTTCGGGCACTACTCCTGTAATAAGAATCATAGTAAAAGATAAAGCTTCCGGCGGACTGATTGATAACGCGGATGTATCCATTGAGTTAACTCAGGATGGAAATGTTTTATCCAAGTACAGCGGCAAAACTAATGAAAATGGAGAAGTAGCCGCACGTCTTACAATGCCTGAAATGGTAATTAAAAACGCCAGACTTAAAGTAGTTGTAAAAACCGCATCTGCTGAAGATACCGTGGAAGAAATCATCCAGGTACGAAGCGCTTTGCGAACACTTCTGACAACCGATAAACCGCTCTATCAGCCGGGACAAACTATACATATACGCGCTTTAACTTTGTCCCAGCCTGATATGACACCGCTTTCTGATTCTGATGTTCTTTTCGAAGTGGAAGACGCGAAAGGAAACAAGGTTTTCAAAAAGTCGGCAAAAACTGATAAGTACGGCATATCGTTCGTGGATTTTGTCCTTGCGACCGAATTGAATATGGGGACATATAAAATTCGTTCGATAGCTGCCGGTATGACTGAGGAAAAAACTGTAACAGTAGAACGCTATGTTCTTCCTAAGTTCAAAGTTAATTTCAAAAGCGACCAGAGTTTCTATCAGCCGGGACAAAAAGTGGAAGGTGACATTCAGGTCGATTACTTTTTCGGCAAACCTGTATCTTCCGGTAAGGTTCAGGTCAAATGTTCTAAGTTCGATGTAGCTTATGTTGATTTCCAGGTTATCGAAGGCAAAACAGATGAAAACGGACATTATTCTTTCAGTGTTACATTGCCTGATAATTTTGTCGGCCAGCCTCTGGAAGCAGGCAAAGCGTCCGCGAAGTTTGAAATATCTGTAACAGATACCGCCGACCATAAAGAGACAATTACGAAAAATATCAGTGTCACTGCAACTCCGATTATTATCGCTGCCGTACCTGAAAGCGGCGAGCTTATTCCGGGACTTGAAAATAAAATCTATTTCGTTTCGACATACGCCGATTCAACTCCGGCTAAAAGCAGAATAATTTGGGCAAATGCGCCGGGTGGAAGAAAAACTATTGATACCGATGATTCGGGTTTTGGCGAAATTATAATAGAAGCGGAAAACGAAACCATGACAATGTCACTTACCGCGAGAGATTCCAAGGGACAAACGGGAAATGCAAATATCGAGATAAAAAGCAAGTCACAAAATGATGATGAGTCAATCATTGTCCGAACAAACAAAAGCCTTTATAAGGTCGGTGACAAAGCATCTATCTCAATTATATCAACTCGAAAAACAGGTTCAGTTTATATCGACCTGATTAAGGACCGACAGACATATCTCACACGCACAATAGATTTGAAAAATGGCAAGGCATCCGATACTATCTCGTTCGATGCGACTCTTTCAGGAACAGTGCAGGTTAATGCGTATATAATCGGCAGGAATGGCGTGATAATCCGCGACAGGAAAATAGTTCTCGTTGACCCGGCGGACGATTTGAAAATAGAAGTAGGCAGTGACAATGAAACTTATCTGCCCGGAAGCGAAGCTGAAATTAATTTCAAAGTCACAAACAAATCCGGTAAGGGTACGGCTTCGGCGCTTGGAGTTATGGTCGTGGATGAAGCTGTATTTGCACTACAGGAAATGCAGCCCGGCCTTGAGAAAGTTTATTTCTATCTTGAAAAAGAAATCGCTACGCCGCAGTATGAAATTCATGGTTATGAGATAGATGGAATTCTTACGCCGCAGCCTTTATTGCGAGAAGCTGAAAACCAGAATCGCAGGGAAAAAGCGGCTCGTGTTCTTTTCGCCTCCGCAAAAGGGACCGGTGATTATGCACTTAATGTAAATACATATAATCAAAATAATAAGAACGCCCAGTTTGATGAAAGAATGACAAATCTTTTAATGCCGCATTATCGAAAAATTCAAACCGCATTGAATCAATTTAGAAACAGGCATAATAATAGAGGAAATGGGCGTCAGAGAGTTGAGAATGGTCCTTCTATAGCTGACCTTGTAGAAGCAAATGACCTTGATGAGAAAGACTCCATCGATCCATGGGGTAAAGAGTTAAAAATAACAGGCCAATGGATTGTCGATGCTCAAACATATTCTCCTATAATAATTATATCGGCGGGAATAGATGGGAAATGGGATACCATAGACGATGTTTCATTACCATACCCATTCGGAATGTGGTCATTTGATGCTGATGGAGAATTTATGTTTGATGGTATGGTAAGAAGAGAAGGAATGTTTTTTGGCGGTTTTGGTGGAGGAGGCGCAATGGGTGAAAGAGGCGGTGCTCGCGTTTTAATGAATGCGATTGCACTAGCTGATAGTGCGCCGATGGATATACTGAAAAGTAAATCGGAAGTATCTGGAGCAGGTCCGATTCGTGTTCGTGAGTATTTCCCTGAAGCGCTTTATTTCAATCCGGCCGTAATTACAGATGGTTCGGGTAAAGCAGTTCTCAATATACCTATCGCCGATTCGATTACAACATGGCGGCTTAGCTGTATGGCTTCGTCACTAAAGGGACAGCTTGGTTCGACAACCGCGGGTATAAACGTGTTTCAGGATTTCTTCGTCGATATAGATTTCCCGGTGTCACTCACTCAAAACGATGAAGTTTCTGTCCCGGTTGCGATATATAATTACTTGAAAACTGACCAGACTATAAACTTAACAGTTCAGAAAGAAGACTGGTTCGAGTTGAAGGATTTAGGCGAGCGAACAGTCACGCTTGCACCTTCGGAAGTGAGAGCGGTTTATTTCACAATCGTCGCGAAAAAAATCGGCTTCCAGAAATTTACAGTTTCCGCGCGAGGCACGAAAAAGAGCGATGCAGTTGCACGCTCGGTTGAGATAGTTCCAGATGGTAAGGAATTTCTCGTAAACGAAAGCGGCAGGCTCAAGGAAACAATTAGTCATACAATAAATATTCCAGATAAGGCAATCGATGACGCGAGCAAGATTTTCGTGAAAGTCTATCCGGGCGTTCTCTCACAGGTAATCGAGGGACTTGACAGTATGCTTCGTATGCCGGGCGGATGCTTCGAGCAGACTTCTTCTACGACATATCCGAATATCCTTGTAATGGATTATATGAAAAGTACAGGTAAAATCACACCTGAATTGCAGATGAAAGCAGAAGGATTTATCAACTCAGGTTATCAAAGACTTGTATCCTTTGAAGTACCGGGCGGCGGTTTCGAATGGTTCGGAAAAACTCCGGCTCATAAAATCCTGACCGCTTACGGCCTGATGGAATTTTACGATATGAGCAAAGTTTATGAAGTTGACCCGGCGATTATCAGCAGGACGCAGCAATGGCTGGCAAGACAACAGGAAAATGACGGCTCATACAAACCTGCACAGGGCGGTATTCAGGAAGGCGCCATCAATAAATTTACAGATGATGTGCTTCGCAATACAGCTTATATCACATGGGCATTAGCATCGACCGGATACGAAGGTCCCGAAGTTGCAAAGGGTATCAATTACATCAAAAATCATCTTGATGATATGAAGGATGTTTACGCGAGAGTTCTGGTAGTCAATGCACTTGCGACTGTCGCTCCCGATGATAAAACAACGCTCGATACTCTTCAGGCTTTGCATGATATGCGAATAGAAAAAGATGATGTAGTCTATTGGGAACTGAAATCCGAAACACCGACACATGGAACAGGTGAAGCGGGCAATATCGAAGTGACTGGTCTTGCGGTTCAGGGATTCATCAAGTGCGGCCGCGAGTTGGGAACTGTAAGCAAAGCCGTAACCTATCTCGTTCAGAACAAAGACGCGTTCGGAACTTGGCAGTCGACCCAGGCAACGATTCAGGCACTTCGCGCAATGCTAATGGCCGAACGCGGCGCAACAGCAAGAACGAACGCTGAAATCGCACTTAAGATTAATAACGAAAAAGTTTCTACGATAATTGTTAATCAGGACAATAGTGACGTTATGCAGCTTATTGACTTGAAGGAATATACAGAAAAAGGCAATAACAATATCGAACTTGCATTCGAAGGTGAAGGCTCATTATTGTACCAGGTTGTAGGTAGATACTATATGCCATATCCGAAGGAAGAGTTGCAGCGAGAAGAGCCGATGAATATCGACGTGAATTACGACAGGACACAGCTTGCCGCTGATGATATAATCAATGTCACCGCAACTGTCACTAATAATCGCGCAGGAAAAGCGAAAATGATTATAGTTGATTTGGGATTGCCTCCGGGATTTACATTAATACCGGAAAATCTCAACAAGCTGACCGAGCAGGGAGTTATCGAGAAATACTCAACAACAGGCAGACAGATTATCATTTACTTAAGAGAAGTTGACCATGCAAAACCTGTAAAGATTGAGTACCAGTTACTGGCGAAATATCCATTGAAAGCCAAAACACCGAAATCAGTTGTGTATGAATACTATAATCCGGATATTCGTGTAGAATATGCTCCGATTGAATTGGAAGTAACTAAATAAAAGAATAACAGTTTGTTAGTAAATGAGTTGGTGAGCGCATAAAAGCATTCATCAACTCATTTTTTTTACACAAGAGCTAAATTGGATACTTATTACGATTTTACCAAGAATACAAGTATCTATCATCACTACGTATAAGAATTCAAGTTTGTGATAATTGAAGCGAAATGTGTGAAAAAATGAAGCATCTTGAAACGGTTTTGAAGAATAGTTGGATTGCTGATTTAAGTTTTGTTGAAAATTGTTTAATTTATTAGAAAAAAATTGTTTTTTTGCCTTTTGTATGGTAAATGTCAGGTTATTAAAGACACAGACTTTGCAGTTCCATAATATATTAATGAAACAGCACTGTAAAATTTTATCAAATGAAAGGAATGGAGAAAATGAGAGTATTCAAGAAATTAAGTATCGCTATAGTTATTCTTTCTCTTTGTGCTTCCTGTAGTTCAATTCAATCACAAGAGACATCAGCTAAAAAAGGCTGGATTGCAGCGTGGGCGAGTTCTCAGCAGTTGACCGAACGTAACAATAATCCGCCGGCGACATTGACTAATAGTACATTGAGGCAGACTGTATATGTCACTCTCGGCGGAAGTAAAATGCGAATTCAGTTTTCCAATAAATATGGAAACAGTCCCGTAGAAATTAAAGCCGCAAACGTTGCGAAATCAAAAGGCACAGGCTCAAGCGAAATTGATACTTCAACTGATAAAGCATTATCATTCAACGGCTCGCCTTCAGTGACAATTCCTACAGGCGAAGAAGTTTATTCTGACCCGTTGGATTTTGAAGTCGAAGCGCTGAGTACTCTTGCTGTTTCAATTTATTTCGGTGAGACATCACCTAATGTCACCGGCCATCCTGGTTCAAGGACAACATCTTATATCAAAGAAGGTAATTTAGTTAGTGCGGCAAGTATAGAATCCGCTGCCACGACAGAACACTGGTATAATCTGAGCATGATTGATTTGTGGCTCGATGATTCTTATGCCTGTGTAGTGACACTCGGTGATTCAATTACTGACGGTAGAGGATGCACAACCAATATGGATAACCGCTGGCCAGATTTCCTGGCAAGACGTCTTCAGGCTAATCCTGAAACCGCAAAAATCGGCCTGTTAAATCATGGCGTTGGCGGCAATACAATGACAACAGGTGGTCTTGGTGTTCCAGTGTCACAGCGTTTTGAGCATGATGTACTTGACCCATGCGGCGTAAAATGGGTGATAGTTCTTGAAGGTGTTAATGACATTGGAAATTCCGGCGGTTTTGGCGGCTTCGGTGGTTTTGGTCGTGGTGGTAATCGCGGTGGAATGACTCGTGGCGGTAACGCTGGCGGTGGTAATGTCCCTGATAAAGCCGACCAGGTAATCGCGGTATATGAGCAAATCATTGAACAGGCACATGCCAAAGGTATAAAGATTTATGGCTCACCTATCCTGCCGTTCATGGGTTCCCAGTATCGTAATGAGGAAGGGCGACAGAAAATTAATGAATGGATTCGTACAAGCGGAAAATTCGATGCTGTTATTGATATGGATGCGGCTGTACGTGACCCTGAAGACCCAACACGCTTGAAAGCGGAATATGACAGCGGCGACCATTTGCATCTTAATCCGGCTGGATTTCAAAAAATGGTCGAAGCTATTGATTTAAGTCTTTTTAAGATGACAGATTAAAAGGCTATAGAATTCATGATAAGAAAGTAAAAGCTTATTTCAGGGAAGTTGAATTATTAATTTTTTAAGGAAAATGATTATGTATCGAAAATTTCTTTTTGTAACTTTGTTTTTTGTACTATTCGGTTTATCGTGTGCCGCTACTTCTAATAGTACCGCCTCATTGACAGAGAGGGACATGGAGTTGATATCAACAATAGTCGATGATATGCCTGCACCGTCTGAACTTCCTGTTATTGAGAAACTGCCGGATCCATTTAAATTTCTGGATGGTACGCAGATGACAAGCAAAGCCCAATGGCCGAAACGTAAATATGAAATAAGTAAGCTTGTACAGAAATATGTTTATGGTCCATTACCTGGCAAACCTGAATCTGTTACTGGAAAATTTACACCTGCTCCTGAAACACCTGCAACCCCTGCATCTCCAGCAGCACCTCAAGGTGCAAGACGAGGAGGATTTGGCGGCGGAATGATGGGTGGTATGATGGGCGGCGGTGGCGGCCCTCGAAATACATTAACTGTAACTTGTACAGAAGGCGGCAAAACAATCTCTTTTGATGTCTCGATTACTTATCCGCCTGAAGGTAAAGGTACCGCACCATATCCGGCAATTATCGGTATTGGTGGAAGTACTCTTCCGAAAAATATACTGGATGATCTCGGTATTGCTGTTATCAATTTCCCAAATAATGAACTTGGCGCACAGGGTAATGCCGGTGACAGGGGAAAAGGAAAATTTTATGAATTATACGGTAGCGACCATCAGGGAAGTTCAATGATTGCCTGGGCATGGGGAGTCAGCCGAATGATTGATGCTCTTGAGATGGTTCCCGAAGCGAAAATTAATCCGGCAAGACTCGGAGTCACTGGCTGTTCACGTAATGGCAAAGGCGCCCTTGTTTGTGGCGTATTCGATGATAGAATCGCACTGACTATACCGACCGAATCAGGTTCCGGCGGCGCAAGCAGCTGGCGCGTTGCAGACCAGATGTTAGAGGCCGGTGTGAATGTTCAAACAGCCAGACAAATTGTAAATGAAAATACATGGTTGGCTCCGATTTTCAGAGAATTCGGTCTTCAGATTACCAAGCTGCCTGTCGATCAGCATATGGTTGCGGCACTTTGTGCGCCACGACCATTATTAATAGTTGAGAATACTTCAATGGAATGGCTTGGTGATAAGCCTTGTTATGTAACCGGCGTTGCTGCCCACAAAATATGGGAAGCTCTCGGTGTTCCTGATAAGATGGGTTTTGTTCAAACCGGTGGTCATGGCCATTGCCAGTTTGTAGATACAGAAGAATTGACAGCTTTCTGCACGAAATTCCTTCTTGACGGCGAAGCTGATACCAATATATTAAAAACGGATGGCGACTTCAAAGATGAGCCTTCAAAATGGATAGAGTGGGAGACTCCTACTTTGAAGTAAAATATCAGTAAAATATATTTTTCTGAGTTAATTATAAATCCCGGAAACGCAGAGGAGTGCGTTTTCGGGATTTTTTTATTTATTCGCTTTTTTTCAATATATATGCGTAACAAATTTCTCCGTTTTACGTCTTTACTTAAGAACTCAAATAATACTTTGTGAAGAAAACAGGAATTTTGATAAATTTTGAAGATTGATGTCAACCGAAATCAGTTTTTAACGTCTATACCTGAAAAGAAGCCGGTAAAAGTGCGCATTTTGAATTAAATCCGCATTTTTTAGCGATTAAGTGAGGAATAATTGTTAGGGCGTGGGAAATAAAGGAGAGAAAAATGAACTTTCTGTAGCACATACCAGTACAATAAGTTAAATTAGGATTATTACAAAGAATTGAAATTTGCAGCTATTGAAGGCAAGGGATTATTAAATGAAAAAACGCCAATATTTTAAAGTAATAATCACAATTGTATTGATTTGTAGTACAGTTCATGCCGGTGATTGGTCGCATTGGAGGGGGCCTTCTATGGACGGTTCGAGCGAGGAAACTAATTTGCCTTCAAGTTGGAGCAAGACGGAGAATGTTGCATGGGTAGTTGATTTGCCCGGGCTCGGTTCGGCTACTCCAATCATTTCAGGAGATAAGGTTTTTATCACATCAGCAGATAAAAGTAATGATGACCTTCTTGCTCTTTGTTTCGATGCAAAGACAGGTAACCAAATTTGGAAAAAGACAGTCGCAGAATCTGACAGGCAGGCACCGAGGAATAACCTTGCTACTCCGTCGCCTGTAACGGATGGAAAATATGTTTACTTCATGTTTGGCAGCGGCGATATAGCCGGATTTGATTTAGATGGTAATTTAATCTGGTCGCGAAATATCGAAAATGATTACGGCAACATTTCGCAGAAGTATGGTTATAGTTCAAGTCCTCTGCTTTTCGGAAATAAACTGTACGTACTTGTTCTAAGACGTGATACATCATATCGTTCGCCTCAGGGTTCTAATCTTGAATCCTTCCTTCTGGCACTCAACGCAGCTACAGGAAAGGAAATCTGGAAACAGACAAGGCCAGCGGAAGTTAAAGACGAATCTCTCGATTCTTATACTTCTCCGATATTATTTCAGAACGGCCAGCGAACTGAAATTCTAAATATTGGCGCTTCACTTATCACCGCAAACGATCCCGAAACCGGCAATGAGTTATGGCGATATAAATATCCTGAAAATCCGAGAAAGAAAGATATGGACCGCAATATCACGTCACTGACTACCGGCGAAGGATTAATTTTCGCAATTCCGCCAAGAGGAGCGATGGGGCTTTTAGCGATAAAGAGCAGCAAAGAGGGTGTGCTTTCGGATGAAGATATTGCCTGGAAGTTCGAAGGTCCTGCACCGGATTGCAGTACGCCGTTGTTTTACAAGGGAAATGTTTATGTTCTTGCGGATAGAACCAGAGGCGTATTGACATGTCTCGATGCAAAGACCGGCAAACAGAAGTGGCAGGGCGAACTTGGTGGTGGTGACCCGTGGTGGGCCTCTATATCAGGCGCCGATGATAAATTGTACTGTATCAGCGAAAGTGCAGAAGCGGTAGTTCTCGCTGCGGGCGGTGATGAATTCAAGGTGATTTCCCGAATCGAAATGCAAGACGACCCAGTTCAGGGTTCAATCACGATTGCAGATGGCTGCTTGTTTATTCATACGGCGAGTAAACTGTATTGTATTACGAAGTAGTAAAACCATGTCATTTCGAATGAAATGAAGCAATCTTCAATAAAAGCTTAAATCGAAGATTGCCGCGTCAGCCTACGACTTCCTCGAAATGACAGAGTAGGATTGAAAATTAGTTTGCGGTTTTAATTTTCGCGAACTTTCTCTTTCCGACCTGTATTATCATTTCGTTTACTGGAGTAATCTGCGAATTCGGGTCAGTGACTTTATTTCCATCGATAGTGACTCCGCCGCCAGCACACAAGCGTTTTACTTCACCGCCGGAAGCGGCCAACTTGCATGTTTGTAAAAGTTGTTTTACGGAAACCGGCTGAGTATCTAATTCGAATTCCGGCATTTCGTCGGGTAATTGCTTTTGTGCGAAAACTTTTTCAAAATGAGCTTCCGCAGCGTCTGCCGCTTCCTGGTTATGGAACTGGGCAACGATTGTTTTGCCGAGAAGAACTTTTGCTTTTTTCGGATGAGTTTTTTCAGAATTTACGAGTTCCGCTATTTTGTCACTTGGTAAATCTGTGAGCAGAGTATAATAATTTTCCATCATATCATCGGAAATGCTCATAACTTTTCCGAACATATCATTTGGTTCATCAGTTACGCCGATGTAATTGTTTTTGGACTTGCTCATTTTTTCTTTGCCGTCAAGACCGACAAGAATAGGCATTGTAATAACAACCTGCTGTTTCTGGCCGTATCCTTTTTGAAGGTCCCGGCCGATAAGATTGTTAAAGGTCTGGTCCGTTCCGCCGAGCTCGACATCGCTTTCAATCATAACAGAATCGTAACCCTGCATGAGAGGATAGAGAAACTCGTGTGTATAAACATCAATATTTGCCTGAAGTCGTTTTTTGAAAGTATCGCGTTGGAGCATTTGGGCAACAGTTTTTTTCGCGGCTATTTGAATTAGTTCTATAAGTGTGAGTTTTCCTAACCATTCGCCGTTATATCTCGTTTCGAGTTTACCTTCTGATGTATCGAGAATTTTCTCTGCCTGCTGGAAATATGTTTTGGCATTTTGCTCAATTTGCTCAGATGAAAGGATCGGCCGGGTTGAATTCTGTCCGGTTGGGTCGCCAATTCGTGCGGTATAGTCGCCGATTATCAGGACTGCTTTGTGGCCTAAGTCCTGAAACTGCCTCATCTTGCGTAAAACGACTGTATGGCCGAGATGTATATCAGGCGAAGTCGGGTCAAGGCCAAGTTTTATTCGCAGTTTCTTTCCTGTTTTAGCCGCTTCGGTCAGTTTCTCTGTCAATTCGGTCTCGTTGAAGATTTCAACTGTGCCGCGTTTGAGCATGCTGATTTGTTCTGCAATTGTCATTGTCATATAAAGTCCTGTAAAAATGTGTTCCAAAACAATGGATTATATTGAATTATTGCTAAATTAGCAAGAAAACCTGTATAGAAGAAAAAAATGAATAGGAATTTTTCTTTCCGGAAAAGTTTCTTATACTTTATGTGGTTTTGAGAAGTGGAGCATTTTCAATTAATTCAATTCGTGTGTCCGGGAAGTCCAAAAAGATAACAGTTCAGTCAAATTGTATCAATTATAATGAGTTGTCGTGTTATTTTGGCTTTTTCTCCGGAGAAAAAGGGTGGTAAAATGAATACTAAACAAGCAAAAATTCAGGTTAAAGAATTAAAACAGCAGATTAAAACTAAAAAAATCGAGAATGATTTACTCCTTCTCAAGCTTTTTGTACTGCTAATACTTGTTTCTGTTGTAGCTGGTGTTTATTTTGGCAAGATACCGTTGCCAAGTTTGCCCAATCCGTTTTAGTTGTAAACTCCATTGAAGTTTTAGGTTTCGAGTACGATTTCGTCTGATTTCTGCCATGCAGGATCAACTATGCAGAGGAACTCTAATTCTGAATTGCCTGTATTCTCAATGGATTGGGTAGCGCCGGGAGGGATATATATAGCACAATTTGCTGCTACATTATGTACCTCCCGGTCTATATTCATCAGGCCGGAGCCGGAAATGATATAATAAACTTCACTTGTGCGCAACTTGTGGGGCATCGTTTTCTGTCCAATGCCAACTTTTGCATGAGCAAGGCTATAGCGAATTTTTATATCAGCTTTGTCTGGATGCAGCAACTCTCGCAGGGTGCATCCATCGCCCGCTATAAATTCAGAACATTCTGTAAGATGTTTAATAAACATTGTTCTCTACTTTCTGATACAATTTTGTCTTTATTTCATTCCTGAAGTCGTTATATGTCGGATTCATATTTTTAAGCATCAGTATCAGGATTTTTCCACGAACTTAATATATTTTCTAAAGGTATATAATACTAAATTATATATAAACAGGAAAATGAATTTAAAGTTTACAGCTTATGTATTTTATTGATAATACGCTAAGATTCTATAAATAAAACTTAAAAAATGTTGCAAAAAACAACATTTTATGATATTCTAAAGATTTTAATGTCTGGTGACGTTTCCAGCCATTTATTATTAATTAATTGTCCATAAAGGAGTAGGGGATATGGGCAACTAAATGAAAGGTTCGTTCAATGGCAAATCAAGTTATGAAAAAGTTTGATCGTAGAAGTTTACTGAAGGGTTTGGGGATTGGTGCTGCTTACATGGCCGTTGGCAAGCAGGCGTTCGCTCCAAAATCAGCTTATGCTTCAGCAAGAAGTACTTTGCCTAAACAGGATGAGTTGTTCTTTAAACAAGCTGAACCAGCTACAGTCGCTATAAAAAAAGGTAATGACAGACGCGAAATTGTTCGTGCTGTGCTCGATAATATCAAAGATGATATAATTAAATCCATAGGTAATAAGAAAATTCTTCTTAAGCCGAATTTTGTCACAACCAATAGGCCGCTTTGTGCTACTCACATTGATGAATGTCGTGCGATTCTTGATTTTCTTAAAGACAATGGTTATGACCAGCAAATTACTATGGGTGAATCACCTTCTGGCGGCTCAGCAATGAACGGATTTCAATATTATGGTTATACGAGTTTAGAGAAAGAATATAATGTAAAGCTTATTGAATTAAATGATACTCCGAGTGTACCTCGTTTTATTATGGGCAGGGAAAATTCGATTGTGCCCATTCGCGTCATGTCGATGTTCATGGATCCGGACTTATATGTAATTTCCGCCGCGAAAATGAAAACCCACGATAGGGCGTTGACTACTCTGTCTTTGAAAAATGTTATTATGGCCGCACCTGTTATCATACGCGGCGAAAACAGTAAGCAAAAGATGCATCAGACACAAACACAAACTCCTTCTTCCATACTTCACTTTAATCTGTTCCAGTTAGCGACACAGGGAATATATCCCGACCTTGGTGTTGTTGACGCTTTTGAATCAATGGAAGGCGATGGACCAATCAATGGTACACCAATTGATACAAAACTGGCAATGGCCAGTCTTGATCCGCTTGCACTTGATTGTATTGGTACAAAGATGATGCTCAAAGATTTTAATCCGATGAGGATTGGATACCTGGAAGCTCTTACTTATGCCGGCATGGGTCAGGGAGATTTGTCAAAGATTAAAGTTATTGGTGAAAAACTTGAAGATTGTCAGTTTAATTTCAAACCTCATAAATTTATGGCTCAATGTTATGGGCTTGAATATTCTTAATCTTAACATAAGGATTGTAAAAAAATAAGGTGAGAGCCCCTGAATGAAAAGGGGCTCTTCTGCCTATAAAAAAAGGAGTAAGGAAAGGCAGTGTTAGAGTATTATCTGAATAGCTTTGTAGTTATGAGTCTTTCGATCTTTCTCTTCATAAATATTCCATATTTTTCTAAAGTTCAATTTCAGGAGATTTCTGCCTAATTTATCATCAGGAGTAATTTATGTCGCAAACCGACAATACGGCTATAAAGGGAGCAGCAATTGGTTTAATAGTACTGTTTGGTATTTTTGTATTGGGTTCATGGTTTTTTGATCATTTTACTGGACGTGGTTTAAATGTTGAGGAATCCATATTCAGTATTGCGGTGTATGCACCTTCTGTACCAGAATCTCAATGGGGCAATGCAAGTCATGGCTTAAAAGCTAAAGTAAGCTTTACTCGGCCTGATCCGAGCCAGTTTTTGGAAAATACTGTAAAAGTTCAATACCAGAATATCACAAATGAAGACATTTTGTTTTTGCATGATCCGAATGAAACGTTGAAATCTATTTCAGCCGTGAACCGGGATAAATGGAAATTAAAGCTTACTCCTGCCGATAAAATTATTTTCATAGATATACACAAATTTACAGAAAATGAATATGAAGAAATGTTCACTCCTTCAGTGCAGGTAATCAAACCAGGTGAAATATTTGAAGCTGAAATAATGTGTAGAATCGTAAATGATGTAAATGATATGGGATTTATCGACGGCTTTTTTGATGTTAGTTGTGTTGTAGATATCGACAAAATAGCCGTAGCTCAATATCAGCCTGATTCGGGTCTGGAAATATGGACCGGCAAAGTAAAAGCAGGGGAATGCAAAATATTTTTAACTATGCCGCACGACGGAGGCTGTAACGATTGTCATGGAGACGCGGATTATCATCATGGTATGTTAGGAGAGACACGGTATTGCGGTTTTTGTCATGCAGTGGGTAACGATGTTTTGAATGATACCTGTATCAGGTGTCATAAAAGACATGAGCACGAAGAGTATGGCCGCAGGAGGGTTTTAGGGCCAGATGGCGATTTCGATAATGCATCCAAGCATATCTCAGGAGTAATTAAAGATGCCGATTGCCTTGTATGTCACGATATGGCCGAACATGGTTACGGCACAATATATTTAAAGGACCCGAATAATCCGGGCACAAGAACTTTCACTGATGAATATACAGAATTCTGCCTGTCCTGTCATAATAGTAATCCGCCGGAAGGCGTTGAATTCCCGGAAGTAGTAGTTGAAGAAGATGATTCTGAATCTTATGATAATCCTTTTGCCGGATTTGGTGCATTCTCGGAGGATGATAATGGTTCTACTGATACTGAAACATCTGAAGATTCATTTGGTTTCGGAGGTATGGATTCGATGTGGGGAGGCACCGCAGGTGACTCTGAGGAAAAGGCCGATGCTAAATCGAAAACTTCAATTTATGATAAATCAGATTTTATTAATTCCGAGTTGTTTAAGAAAAACGTTAATTGTACAGATTGTCACAGGTCGCATGGTTCTGATAGGCCATCACTGTTGAAAAATGTACATGGTCCGGATGATAAAGTTAGAATATAAGCTAAACAGATGAATGAGAGATTGGCAGGTAAATTTATTGTCATTGACGGCCCTGACGGCTGCGGGAAAAGCTCTCAGGTAAAACTTCTCATTGAATGGCTCAATGCTCAGGGAGTTTCAACCGCTCGATTTCGTGACCCGGGAGATACTCCTATCGGTGAAAAAATCAGGGAAATTCTTCTCAATCCAGAACATCTTTCGATGTGTACAGAAACGGAAGTTTTATTGTATATGTCCGCAAGAATTCAGCTATGGCTCGAAAAAATAGCTCCAGCATTGAAGGATAACAAGTGTGTAATTCTCGACAGGTGGTTATCGAGTACATATGCCTATCAGGGTTGGGCCGGCGGATTCGGAGTGGATAAAATTATGAAACTCGCCAACGATTGCCTTGAAAGAGTCTGGCCGGACTTGACAATAATTCTTGATGTAGATACTAAGACTGCTTCGAAGAGATTGAACAGGGAACTGGATAGGATGGAAGCTAAGGGTGATATTTATCATAGCAAGGTAAGAGCCGGTTTCCTGAAATTTGCCGAGGAGCATGAAAATGCTTTCGTCATTGATGCTTCTCAAGAAATCGACAACGTTCACGAAAATGTTTTGCGGATTATCGGGGAAGTGAGTTTTTCATAATGTCTTTCAAGGAAATATTCTGTCAGGATAACGCTATTAATATTTTACAGAGAGCGTTTAAGTCCGACAGAGCATCTCATGCGTATATTTTTGCAGGTCCCGAAGGAGTAGGGAAATTTTTAACAGCGTCACAATGGGCCAAGCTGCTTTTATGCAATGAACCTGTTATTGAAGCTGGTTTTTCCCAGGCTTGTGATACTTGTCAATCATGTAAGATATTTGAGCTTGGCACGCATCCTGATTTTATTCACATCTATAAAGAGCTTCGAGAGTTTACAGAAAACGGCAAAGGCAAAGCCGCTCCTCTGGATATGCCGGTAGATGTGATTCGTGAAATGCTCAATGCCAAAGTTTCCGTTCGACCGAATCTGTCTAAAAGGAAAGTTTTTGTTGTAAGCGAAACTGAAAAAATGAACGCTTCCTCTCAGAATTGCATGTTAAAAGTTCTCGAAGAGCCTCCAACATATTGCTGTATTATTCTGCTTTGTACTCGCCTGGAAAAACTGCTTCCGACGACCAAATCGAGGGCGCATATAATACGTTTCGGTCCTGTTAAGCAAGAGATAATAGTTGAAAAGCTCATGAAAAAGGGTCTTGATGAAAATAAATCGAAATATTTCTCACTTCTGTCGCAGGGCAGTCTTGGCCAGGCCTGTAATTGGGCCGAACTTGAATTGAACAATGCGAATCTCTATGAATGCAAAAAAGGACTGATAAACTCCCTTTCGCAATATACATATTCCGATTCACTTGAACTGGCAAATACGATTCTCAGCCAAAAAGGCAAAGTTGCATCTCTATGGAGTGATATTGACGATAAAACAAGCAAAACTGACATTAGCAGAAGGGCGGATAAACTGTTTATTCAGATAATCATATCAGCTTTATATGATGCAATGAGAATTAAAGTCGCACCCGAAAGCGAGATAATAAATTTCGACCAGTCAAACCTGGTGCAAAAGTTCGCCGGCCGGTTTGATATAGAGATAGCCGCTGAAAAAATCTCCGAATGCTACAAAATGCTTCAATGGATCGAGTCAAATGTTAATGAAAGGCTTATTTTTGAACACTTGTTGTTATCTCTTGCGGAATATGATAAGATAAGCCTTTAATTAGTTTTAACTTGAAGATAGTTTATATCCGGATACTGGAATGCAGAAACCTTCTGAAAATAAATCTCGACCGACAAAGAGCAAAAAGTACATGCTGGTCCGATACGGACGCATGAGTGCTCTTGGTTTTTTCGAGCATAACGAAAATGAAATACCTAAAGTTCACACCCGTGTTGTAGTCAAAACAGAAAGGGGGCTTGAATTAGGCCATATTGTTGGACATCTAAATTCCTACAGGGGCGGCCAGTTCAAGCTTAAAGAAGAACAGGTTAAAGAGTATTTCATTAATAGCGAAATCGATTATTACCCGGAACATGCTGGGAAATTTATTAGATATGCCACAAGTGCCGACATAAGCGAGGAACGCCACCTTAAAAAGAATGCGAAAGAAGAAGTCGATTTTTGCAAAAAAATCGTTAGAGAAATGGACCTGCCGATGAAAATCGTGGAAGCAGAGCATCTCTTTGGCGGCGAAAGAATAGTTTTTTACTTCATGTCAGAGGGACGAGTCGATTTCCGTGAACTCGTAAAAAGAATCGCTCAGGAATACCAGACGCGAATCGAAATGCGTCAGATAGGCTCACGCGATGAAGCAAAGCTGCTCGGTGACCTCGAAAGCTGCGGCCAGCAATGCTGCTGCCAAAGATTCCTCAAACTTCTAAAACCGGTTAATATGAGAATGGCAAAGATGCAGAAGGCTACTCTTGATCCGGCAAAAATATCGGGTTATTGCGGCAGGTTGAAATGCTGCCTGAGGTACGAAGACGAAACTTATACCAGTCTCAAGAAGAAATTACCAAAAAGAAATTCTTTCGTAAAAACTCCGAAAGGAACGGGCAAGGTAATTGACTCACAAATTTTGACACAGCTCGTTTTAGTTGAATATGAAAATGGTGATAAAGAAGCAGTGAAAATCGATGAAATTCAGGTCCTAAAGGGTATCCCTACTCCAAAGGACAACAAACCAAATAACGCTAATGAAAAAAATAATAACAAATCGAACAAAACAAGGCCCAACAATAAAGGAAAGAATGGCCAGTAATATCAGGGAAGAAATATGTCTCGAAAAATAGTTGTAACTTCAGCTTTACCTTATGCAAACGGACCGATTCATATAGGTCACCTTGTTGAATATCTCCAGACTGACATATGGGTGCGTTTCCATAAACTTTGCGGCAATGAGTGCCTGTATTTTTGTGCAGATGATACTCACGGCACGCCGGTAATGATTAGCGCTAAGAAAGCCGGAATTACTCCGGAAGAGATGATTGACAACGTGCATAAAGAGCATAAGGCTGATTTTGACGGCTTTCATATCGAATTCGACAATTACTATTCGACACACAGCCCGGAAAATAAAGAATTCAGCGAATTGATTTTTAATCGGCTCAACGAAAAAGGCTCGATAGTTAAACGTGACGTAGAGCAGGCTTATTGCGAAAATTGCAAAATGTCACTGCCGGACAGGTTCGTTCGCGGCTCATGCCCGAAATGCAAAGCAGAGAATCAATATGGTGATTCGTGTGAAGTATGCGGCACGACCTATCGACCATCTGACCTCGTTAATCCTTATTGTGCGACGTGTAATACGCCGCCTGTTATGAAAACATCGGAGCATTATTTCTTCAGATTAGCTGATTATGAACAGCCGCTAAGAGAGCTTCTTACAAGCGGCCACACACAGCAGTCGGTAGCGAATAAACTTGATGAATGGTTCAGTGCTGGTTTGAAGGACTGGGATATTTCGCGTGATGGGCCGTACTTCGGTTTCAAAATTCCAGGCGAGGAAAACAAGTATTTCTATGTCTGGCTCGATGCGCCTATTGGATATATGGCTTCGGCGAAAAATTATTGCGACAATAACAATCTTGACTTCGATGCCTTATGGCCCGGAACAAATTCAGGCAAAGGCGGCGAAGGCCAGTATGAATTGTATCATTTCATTGGCAAGGACATAATGTATTTCCATGCCTTGTTCTGGCCGGCAATGTTGATAGCTTCAGGAATAAAGACTGCCGAAAAGCTTTTTGTTCATGGCTTCTTGACTGTAAACGGCGAGAAGATGAGTAAGTCACGGGGTACTTTCATAAAAGCAAGTACGTATCTCAATCATCTTAATCCGGAATACCTGAGATATTACTATGCAAGTAAGTTGAGTGATAGTATCGATGATATTGATTTGAAGGTCGATGACTTTATCAATAAAATTAATTCGGAAGTAGTTGGCAAAATAGCCAACCTTGCCTCACGTTCTGTGCCAATGCTCACGAAGAATCTCGATTCAACACTTGGCAAGCTGGACGAAGAAGGCCAGGACTTGATAAAGAAACTTGTCACTGCGTCCGAGCAGATTGTTAATGATTATGAAAAATTAAAATATGCTGCGGTTGTAAGAACTATTACAGCTCTTGCCGACGAAGCGAATCGTTTCGTCGAGATAAAACAGCCCTGGGCGACTATAAAAACTGACCCGGAAATTACACGTACGAATCTGACCGCGGTAATAAACGCGATGAGAATATTAACGATTTATTTAAAACCAATTCTGCCGAAATTTGCTGAAAGTGTAGAAAAAATCTTAAATATCGAGCCGCTGAGGCTTGCTGATTTGGACCAGGTACTTGAAAACTGCAAGATTGGCAAATTTGAAAGATTGGCAGAAAGAATTGATGAAAAACAGGTAAACGCAATGATAGAAGAATCTAAAATAGAAACACAGAATACAGAAACCGCAACTCAAAACTCAGAACTCAAAACTGAAAACTCGGCATTCGAGCCGATCAAGCCCGAATGTACAATAGACGATTTCGCGAAGATTGATTTAAGAGTCGCAAAGGTAAAAACAGCCGAAACGGTCGAGGGAGCAGACAAACTTCTCAAGTTAGTTTTGGATGTTGGCGGCATAGAGAAAAACGTTTTAGCAGGAATAGCAAAAGCATACAAGCCGGAAGATTTAGTTGGCAAAATGGTAGTTGTATTAGCGAATTTAAAACCAAGAAAGATGAAGTTCGGCCTATCAGAAGGAATGATTTTAGCCTCCGGCCCCGGCGGCTCAGAAGTCTTCATGCTAACAGTAGATTCCGGCGCCAAACCCGGCGAATCAATCCATTAAAAAAGTTTTAAATTAAAAGTTAAGGAAGTTCGACTTCGTCGAGAGATTATTTTATCGTTTTTATAAAATCGTAGAAATGAATTTCTTGAGTATAGGAAGGTCATTTTTGCATGTATCCCAGACTATTTTCTCGTTTACACCGAAATATTCGTGAATTAGGAAATTTCTCATATCCTTGATTTGTCGCCAGAATATGTCAACATGTTCTTCTCGAAATTCATCACTAAGATTGTTGGATGCCTCTCCAATTATTTCAAGTTCTCGTACAACTGCATCCAGTATCATTCTGTTTGATACGAATTTCTCGTATCAAACAGAATGCAGATATTCTTCGATGCTTTCTATAGCTTCATTGATATGCCTGAGATATAATTTATCATTTTTCATAAACTGTCTCGGCCTGTCTTAGGACTTCATCGCGGAAATACTTGCTTATGGCTGATGGGGTAAGCAAATCTACTGATTTTTTTAGAAAAGATTCGAAGTTATTTTTAATATCAGACAATGCGAAAAAACCTATGACAGCCGAAGGCTCGAAATCTATAAGCACATCAATATCACTGTCGGTATTTGGTACGCCGTTCACATAAGAGCCGAAAATAGCCACAGACTTAATAGCCTCGAAATGCGGGCTATTTTTCACAGCTTCCAACAATAATTTCTTGATTTTATTTTTATCCATGGAATTAATATAGCTTCTAATAATTTGATAGTCAAACAGAAAGCAGAATATGTAGGAATTATAACTGACAATCTCCCTTTCCTGTGTACTCTTACTTTCGAAATGATTGCTTAAGAGCATTTGTGAGACTTAGACCCACGAGATCAGCACCAGGATAATCAAGACTTTTTGAATAGATGCTCATGTTACGCAATCGTTCGAGAATTTCGTGTTTCCATGAGGAAGGTATAATAATCCGAGCATATTGAGTTTCATTCTGATCTATATAGTTAGATATGGTTTTGCTGGTTTTTTTGAAGAAGGACTGGATTTTGCTTAAAATATCGTTGGAATAGATGACACGGGTATCAATCAGCGATGAAGGTTTGCCGCTCACTTTACTTTCCTTTGAGTCTGATTTTGCTTTTTTTGCCATAGGTTAATAGTGTATGCGTTAAGTAGTAATTTGCAAGAGGATATTATAACAAAATAAGGAACTAAAAGTTTAAAACTGGATTCCCGCTTTCGCGAGAATGACAAAGTCGTACATTAGCTTTTAGAAATGAGACTATATTATTTTGAAAGCCATTGTTTTAGACTTTCTTTTATATCTTCATGTGGGATGAGTTTACCGGATTTTATATCGTCGAGTCCCTTATCTATAGCCGACAAAAAACGGATACGTTCTTCAATGTCAGTCCAAGTGACTGAATCCGGGAGTTCCTGTATTGTTTTAATTGCTATTTCTTTGCTTGTCATATTTAAAGTATAGCTATTTAGTGTTAACAAGTAAAATAATTTGAGTTAGATTTCCTCATTCAGAATAAATACTGGGTGGCAGCCTCAAACGCAGTTTGGGGATGGTTAATTGTTGTGAATGTTCCATCCCCATCCTGATAAAGAAAATCAGGATGAGGCTGCCACCCATACATGAAGATTTAATAAATTATATCTCTGCGAACTCTCCGATTTCTGCGGTTAATAATTTTAATAATAATCTATATTGATTGAGTGGGGGAGTTTGTTTAGGGGGCATTGGTCGCATTTTGGTTTGGGTTTGCAGTATAGATATCCTGCCCGGACAATTAATGCGTGGAACTCGTTATATAATTGGCATGTGTTTGTAGCATGGCCATCCTGGCCATGCAAGCATGGGCTGGAAGCCCATGCCACGTTCGATTCGAATAAGTCTCTTAATTGCTCGTAATCGGCTTCCGGGTCTGAGAGGTGGTGTCTTTGGGTTATCCGGTTGGTATAAGCGTCTATAACGAAGACAGGGCGTTCTAAAGCGTATAGGAGAATGGAGTCGGCAGTTTCGCGGCCGACGCCGTTGATGGAAAGCAATTCCTCCCTGAGTCGGTTTGTGTTTACGTCTTCAAGTAATTTGAAATCGCCGGAATAATCGTTTATGAACCAGTTTATAAAGTTCTTTAGCCGCTTTGTTTTTATGTTGTAATAGCCTGCCGGCTTGATAAGTTCCGCTAAGCGTTCGTTTGGGAGTTCGAATAGTTTTTCTGCTGAAAGGCAATCGGCATTTTGCAGGTTGGTTATCGCTTTTTTGACGTTGGACCAGCTTGTGTTTTGTGTGAGAATGGCGCCGACCGCAATTTCAATTTGCGTTTCTCCCGGCCACCAGTATTGAGGTCCGAACGCTTCGTATAAAAGCTGGTAGATTTCTAATAATTTTTCACTTGTCTGTGACATAATTCAAAAAAACTGGATTCCTGTTCATGCAAATTTATTAAATATATTCGGTATAGCCATCCCCAAGCGTCGCTTGAGGCTGCCACCCTTGACTATAAAGTTATTATTTTTAAAGCGACTCATAATGGTACGAATCTGTCACCCTTGACTATAAGTAAGTAATTATATCGAAAGAAGCTTACTTTGGGAAGAGGCTGCCACCCTAAACATCAAGTTGATTATATCGAAAGAAGCTCTTGTTGGGAAGTGGTTTGTTCTGGTGAGAGCCATTCGGGATAAGGTTTTATCTGCTGGTTTGTCAGGTCGAAGGTGTATGTTATTTGATTGTTATTATCATCTGTTTGCTTGAAATTGTTATTGCTCAGAATCGTGCGCATCTGCTCGTTCTTCGGGCCTTTTTCAAATTGCAAAACTGCTTTATCGAAATTGCTATTTTTTGCGTGCTTGAGCAATGAGGTGAGTGTGTAATCTTCGATTCCTCTGCTCATAACGCGGCAACTGAACAGCAGGGTGTCTATTTCATAAATATCATTATTGCCAAACGCGATACAAACTCCGACAAGGCCGTAGTCGCCGAATTTGTCCGCAACGTTTACTGTGAAAATATCGCAATTCGGCTGATGGCTGAAAGAAATAATCTGCTCTTTAGTGTAGCGTTTAATCGAAGTGTTAAGTTGATTGGTTCGCTGGACAAGCTCAGTGACACGGTCAACATGGTACGGCTGCATCTTGTCTATCTGAATTGCGAAATCGCACTGCTTGAGAAATTCATCTCTCGATTCATTTCCCTGAGCCTGTTTGCGCTGGTTTTCCTCGATGTAGAAACGTGTGCGTTTTTTGCTTTCGTATGTTATCTGTTCAGGCTGAAATTCCGGCATATAAAGCATGCTCTCGAAAATATTTTCGTCAAATACTCGTACCTCTGGAAGCATTGCTTTCATCTGCTCTCTTTCGAATTGATTGTCATCTATAAAAACAATCGAATCGAGACCAATATTCAGGTGCTGCTGGACCTGCTGCAAATTTTGCCATTTGTCATTCCAGTTCAGTACGAAGCATACAAATTCCGTCCCGGAGAGCTGTTCCTTTACAAGTGCGCGAATGTCATTTTCGAGATACGAATCGTTTTTGCTTATGACACCAACCAGAATTCCCCTCGCGTGCAGAATCGCAAGTACGTTCCAGCGAAATCTTTCCTTGTCTATTCGTATCTGAACATTTTCGATTCCAACATTTCTTATAATTCCGTTCCACATTGTGTTATCGAGATCGACGATTACGCATTTGACTTTCTTTGTTCTGTGCAGGACAAAATCGATGTAGTATTTGAATTCCTGTGCGATGTAATTAGCTGGGAACTGTAAATGGCTGTACCAGGGAGCATCCATAGGTTTCATTGTATTTTTGAAGCCGTGCATCGCGCAAACGTTTGTCAAATTGAGAACGTAAAAGTTCGGATACTTCGTTGCGAGTTCTTCCAGGGCGGTCAAATAATTTCGCATAAACTGGTCTTCATTCATCAGCGGCGAAGGTTGCTTGAAACGATTCAGCATATTCGTTCTGAACCACGGAAAGAACTGCATGAGGATGGGGACATTTAATTGCGAAAGAGTTATTATCATTAACTCGGCCTGACTGATTAAATTTTGCAACTGGTCTTCCTGCTGCTGTCTCGAAGTGACTCTATTAAGCTGTATTTGCGTAATAGGGGACATCATCATGTCGTGCTGTGAAATGATAAATGCGTCGAAATTGCCATGGAGGACTTCGTTTCCGTGTTCGGTTAAGAAATTGTACGGATTTGTCTGGCCGCGATGCTCGAAAGTGTAAAAATAGTTAAAATCAAAATACTGCCCAGGATTGGACTTGAGTTCATGAATAATATACTCAAATTCACAGCCCCCCAGAAAACACAAATTTAGTTTCATTAATATACTCCTGTATTTCGATTTTTATTATTTTGACTATTGTATTTTCGGCATAATATAAGTAAACTCTGAAAAAAATAGGAGTAATAAACCGAAAACCTAAGTTATTACTTTATATAAATTAGGAGTACCTATTAGCAATAAGGAACAAAAATCAGGTTCTGCAAGCAAAGCGGCGAAAAATTCGATTTTCGGCAATAGCAGTCTGCTTAATTTTGCGCAGGATTCGTACCTGGAAAGAACCTCTCGGCCGATTTATGCTGTATTGTTTCTATTGCCATTTATCCTGCTTTACGAATACGGTACATTCCGTATCAATACAGATGTTTTGAACCAGTCGCAAATTCGCGTTGTTGCTTTTGTCTGGCTTCAGAATTTTCTTGAGTCGGTAGGTTTTCATGGTAAATTCGCCTGGGCGGCTCCTCCTCTGGCCGTGATTGTAATTCTATTGTCTTTGCAAATTACATCTCGTAAGCAATGGACTTTCTGGACATATGATTATGGACTAATGATAATTGAATGTGTTTTACTTGCGATACCCCTAATAGTATTGACACTTTTATTAAGCACAATAGGCTCACGCTATTTACCAAAAAATACGGATGGTAATACAGTCGCGGTACAGGCATGGTCCGTGCCGACATGCTCATCAGTGGATGGTAATCAAAATATGGATTCATCAAATGGGGCCCGAAATATCTATGGCAATGCTCGCCCCTGGCTGGCGAATATCGTAACTGGGATAGGTGCTGGTATTTATGAGGAGCTTGTTTTCCGCCTGATATTAATATGTGTTCTGATGGTTCTGTTTCAGGATATATTCAAGATGACTCATATCAACGCGGTTGTGCTTTCGGTTCTTATTTCTGCTGCTCTTTTCAGTGCGCATCATCATTTTGATTTTTTCAGCGGCAGGCCGAATGAAGTTGATCCTTTCGATATAACAGAATTCGCTTTTCGGACTATCGCTGGTATTTATTTTGCGATTCTCTATGCAATTCGCGGTTTTGGAATTACAGCAGGCACCCACGCTTTTTACAACATTATCGCTGAAACCATCAGAGTCAGTTTTTCAACTCAATGAAAAAGTTGAAGATTTGAAATTTCAACATTAATTTTTTTCAAGAAATCATCTTCTGTTACTTATTGCGATTTCATGTCTTGTGAAATAACAGTCCCATAAGCGGCTCGAACAGCGTTATTAATACTGATATAAGGCTTGATTTAGAGAGTTTGTTTTGGTATAATAACAGAAAATGAGAAGAGAATATTTTATATATTGGGAATGATTTAATGGACTCACCGCAAATAAATGTCGCTGTTGAAGAATTAATGTTTAGTCTATTTCAAAGACCATTACATCCAGAGCTTTTTCAGATATACTCAAGCCGGAAGCTGAATACAGAAAAATATGAAGCTGATATATGGGTAACAGGCTGTACTCATGTTGTAAGTGTCTATGTCGGGGACCTATGTGTTTCAGAAGTAATAAGCTCGCCCGGACAGATGCTTCCATCAAGAGGTCTGATTGAACGTTTTCAGTTCCGCGGACCAAGGACTCATAAGTGTACTTTGAGCAAGGGAGTTAGTTATATGACAGACTTCCAGGTTGAAAAAATGAGTCCGAATTTATATCGCCAGAGCCATATGGACCTCGAACGCTTCGCAAGAAACCGCGGGATTTTTGTGAAATATCCTGAGTTGGAAGTTGATAAGATGCAGCCTTTCTGCTACGTCGATTTCGAAGCAAGACAAACAGAATTGCACATTCATTCATTTGCGGCTTATCCGGACCAGGTCACAATGATTAAAACACAATCATTGTTTGATTTTCAATGATTTTAATAGATCTCCTTTAAGATGATAAATATTTTTATGAAAGAAAACCAGTCAATTTGGCTGGTTTTTTTCATATTTTCTGCATATCGACGTTCTGTTTCAAAACATCAAGCTTGGTATATATTTCCTGACACATTTTACTATTCGGGAAATCCTTTATTATTTTCTGGCCGATATCAAGTGCGTCAGTCCACCTTCTTTCAGAAACCGCCATAGAAAATTGAACACCAAGCGCATGGAGTTTTGTCCGGAAAATATCGCTTGCCGCTTCCTGAAGGGCAGTAGCTTCGCTTGGAGTAAGATAAGAATCGAGTTCCTTAAGAATAGCCAGGCTTCTGTCTGTTTCCTGATTCGTAACGGCATCGTCCCATGCGGCAAGTAGAATTCTTTTGCGCTCCTGCTTTCTCTCATAAAGAACAAGTCTCATATTTCTTGCCTGTTCACTGTCTGGATGAGCTTTTACCAGACCTTCGATTTGAGCACTTGCCCGTGTCCAATGAGCATCGTCAATCAATTTCTCGATATGAGATATAATCTGGTTCATTCGCTCCTGTTCAGTTGCGTTTTGGTATTGATCAGTCTGCTCCTTCAATTCTTCCGCTAATTCAACAAATTCAGGGTGTTTTTCAATTTCCTCGATAATTTCTTTTGCGGCGTTGAACTCTTTTGTCTGGAGTTTCTCAAAAACCACTTCCTTTAAGGATTGTCTGTCCGCGTCTTTGAATGCGATGGATTTAACAGTATCGCTTATACGGGTGCTTTTATTGATTTGAGCCAGTCCTATATGGATTTGCTCAAATGCCCGTGTAAGTTCTTCCAGTTTTGTGCTGTTGTCTTTGAGAGCGTCAAGAATCTTAATTACCCTCGAAAGCATTGTAAGTAGTGCTGCCAGGACAACCAGGGCACCGAGAAGCCATAGAATTTGGGTATAAAAGTTAGTTTCAGAAGCTTGTAATTTATCGTTGAAAGCTAAAAATAATGCTATAACTACAGAAACTAAGCAGATAGCAACAATGTGCCATTTGTAACGTGCTAAAAAGTCGTCATTTTCCAAATTCATGGTTTTGCTCCGAATAAGTGCAGTCCATGACTGTATACACACTATTTATGATACATTAAAAAACAAGTTTTGTCAATATCTGTAGAAACATATCTCAAAAATAAAGCCGTTATATTGTAATAACGGCCTTATTTGAATTTTTCTATAATAATTAATGAAAAATCTATATCTGGAAAATTTCTATCAATTAGTTTCCTAATATATCATCAAGAGTAAGATCTCCATTTTCCCAGGCAGTTACCTGATTAAGAGTAAGTGCTGGTATTGCTATTGACCATCCAGTTGTGTTTCCAAACTCATCTCGTGCTCGAACACGGAACCTATACCTAAAGCCAGTAACTCCTATCTGAACAGTATATGTGTTTTCTGTAATCCAACCATCGGTACCCTTGGAGGAGTATCGGTAATCATCAATACACTGGAATTGGTACTCTATTAGACCGCCGCTGTCATCTGTTGCTGTTGTAGCTGTCATTTCATAAAAAATATTATACTTTGTTTCATCACCTTCGATTTCATGCGGCAAGCCATTAACATCAGCGGTCTCATCCCATGTCATCGGATTTGGTGTTGGCGGATTCTCATCTCCAGGCTCTGCCGTGTAGGCAGTAAATTCATCCGACCATATCGTTACATTGTTGTATGCGTCTCTTGCCTGTACTTTATAAATATATTCAGTACCTGGATCAAGGTTCGGATCAGTGTAGTTTGGATCCGTAATCCAGCCGCTGTTATGTCCGCCCGCTGTAATAGACTCGAAGGAGTATTCTACAAATCCACTTGCGTCGTAGGAAACGGATGCTACCAGGGAGATACTATTCGTATCAGATGTATAGGAAATAATCGTCGGAACAGGTGCTGGAGGTGTTGTATCTGTACCACCTACATAAGCTGTAGAAGACCATTTGGTTTTATTTCCTGTTTCGCCGGTTCCATCGTCAGGAATACCCGGGAATGCGTCACGTACTCTGACACGATAAGCGAATTCAGTATTTAGTTCGAGTCCTGAGTCAGTGTAAGATCTGCTTGTAATCCAGCCGCTATCGTGGCAATTGCCATAAACACAATCGAAGTAGTATTCGACATCCATACCCCAGTAGTCAAACCACGAATCAAGAGCTTCCTGTGCTGACATACTAACTGATGTTCCTATTATAGAAGGTTCAGCATCCCAAAGGCTTGGATTCGGATTCGGTGCTATATCATCTTCTGCACCGAGCCACATGTATGCAGTCATAAACGCGGCGTCATTTGCATCGACTTTACCATCGAAGTTGAAGTCTGCACCATAGCACCATGAATTCGCTGCCGAACATGTTTCACCGACATTTAAGATTTCCATGAAATCATTTACGTCATCGATATCTATTGTACCATCTGTATGTATATCAAATATCTTGTCAGGCTGTGCTGTCGGATAGTGGAATCCTATATCCAGCATGCCCATATCCTGTCCTTCATCTGTACGAGTCGTATAGACAAACCTTGCTATACCAAGCATACTCAAATCATCGCTTCCCGCATCAACGCACGGGCTGTTCTGAAGTTGACCTGAAATAGTCTGGCTCAGATAATAATTACCTCTCGGAGTACTAACGAAGAGCGGATTATCATCGATATTATGAGCATTAACTACTCCCGGATTCAGTTGACAACCTGTATCAACCCAGATTGCGCTTCCAGATGGCTTGATATCGCTGTATGAAATATACAATGTCGAAGGTCTCGGATCATATTCAAATCCAGTACCAACCGCGATTTCAGGTCCATTTGAAGCGGAATTGTTCCAGAATATACTGTTTGTTACAGTGCAAACTGCATGATACGAGCAGTTCAATCCGCCGCCGTAACCTTTGCCGTTTGAATTTGCATATATACCCGGTGCTGTGTTGCTTACGAATGTACAGGATGTAATCAACGGCGAAGACTGCCAGTTCGCAGAAATACCGCCGCCGTCTCTACCTGCCAGGTTAGATTCAATCAGGTTATTTACAATCATAGGTGAATTAGAATCACCAGAGATATATATGCCACCACCAGAGGTATTGGCAGTATTGTTTCTTATCTTGCAGTCCGTAATCAAAGCCATCGTAGAGAAATTATAGATACCACCACCCTGGCCAGGAGTCAAAGCATTCGGATCGTTTGGATTGTTTGGATCGTTTGGATCGTTTGAATCGATTATTGATCCTGCCATATTATTAAAGAGTGTGCAGTTGCTTATTTCTGTCAATGGAGAATTGCTATACCATAATCCACCGCCTCGAATAGCTGTATTCGATTTAATGTTGCAGTTATTGAGTTCAACATTAGCCTTCAGCCAATATCCGGCACCACCTTCAGTGATAGCATAATTGTTGCTCAAGAGGGTGTTGTTCATCGTGAGCGTAGCAAAATTACTTGCATAAAATCCGCCGCCGAAATTAGCATCGTTGTTGTATATATTACAATCCACAACAGTAATAATACTATATGGATTACAGAAGAATCCACCAGCATTTTCGCCTGTATTATTTGTAAATGCACAATCAGTTATTTCTGCCTCGCTGCTTGAACCGAAAAAGACACCGGCACCAACTGACGCAACATTATTATTGAACGTACAACTTTCAAAAACAGGTGATGAGTCTATACTGCAATATACAGCACCTCCTTCGGATGATTCACAATCGGTAATTGTGCATCCAATGAATGTCGGGCTTGCACTTGCAGAGACATAAATTCCACCGCCATCATTATTTGAAGTACACGAGTTAATTACAACGTTCCTTATTGTCGGACTACAACCAGTAGCAATAAATATACCGCCACCATTTTCATCTCCGGAACTACCGTTTATTATAGTTATACCGCTAATGATTGCATCCGAATCTTCGCCGTTTTCGAAGATAAATGCACGGCTCTCCTGATTACAATCAATTATTGTAGCTGCTACTATATCCGAATCATCAGGATTAGTTGAAACTAAAGTTATTTTTTTACCACCAAAGTTGATATTCGGATCGTATGTTCCTGATGATAAAACAAGGATATCCCCATTGTGAGCAGCATCAATTGCTAATTGAATTGCGTCTCTGCCGCCAGAAACATTGATTATAGTTCTCGGTTCGAAAATGACAGTAATAACCTTGTCGGAATCCATTATTATAGTCATAGACTTTTCTTCAAATAGCAGTTCATTTTGCTCATCATACCATCCTTTAACACGGTAACCTGTATCCGGAACTGCTTTTATTGTTAACTCAGTTCCATCAAAATACGTACCGCTGTTTGGATCAACTGTACCATGTTCACTGACGTTTACAGTGAGATTGTATTTTGCCAAACCTTTAGGATAGTGATATCCTATATCAACTATTCCAGTATCTGCGACTCCATCCATACGTGTTGTATTACCACCAAGGGCAATACCCGGGTCATTAACATCACCGCTTCCGGCATCGATACATGAACTATCAATAGCCTGACCTGATGCGATTTGGCTCAGATAATAACCCACTGCGAAATTAGGATCGATAGATATATTGCCAAGACCACTGTCCCATGGTCCGTCCGGATCATTAGGATCCAACGGATTATTCGGATCTATCGGATCCCATCCTTCAATTATATTACCAGTTTCAACATCGATAGGACCTCTAACGTTCGATACATCAAGCGCACCAGCCGTTACTGTGAAGATATAACGTCCTAATAATTTACTCTTGCGGCTGTCATAAATTAAACCTGTTTCTGGATTGGAATTAAGGAATGCACCATTTATACCTGAACCTTCGAATTCATAGAATGTATCCGCCTCACCTGTTCCATTAGTGAAACCAACATGGACACTATTACCTCCTAATCCATTCGAACCGCCACTTGCACCACCAGTTTCCCATTGAATCTGTTCGTAATTGAATTCAATATCAAAATCACCATTGGTACGGTCTGAGCGATCAATCAGAATTAACTGGAAGCTGTTTGTCTTATCCCATCTTGATGGGTAATAACCTACACCAACCCAGTTTACACCGAATGCTTTATGTCCACCAACAATACCAGTACCATAAGTTACAACTGGATAAGTGGTACTATTTGAATCGCCCGGGTTTGTATCGACATCGGCAAAGAAAGGTGCAATGATAGGACCAGTCTCGCCTAAATCTGTTGTAAGGCCGAATGGTGTATAAGTACCCATTGGACCATTGAATGTAACATTACCATTATTATTGACATAAAGCTTATCGAATCTGAAACCGAAATAATTAATTGTAAAACCAATATCGACAGCACCAGTAGAACCATCATCATTTGCTGCCAATGATTCGCTATCAAATCCAGTTCTTATTACAGGTGTGGCATTTGGTAAGACAACTTCTGTAGTTTTTCTTTTACTTAAGTCAATATCAGAGTATGTAACTTTAAGTTTAGAAGTTAATGGATAAGGAACATCTCCACTGGAGACTGCAATCTGTGAGCCATTCGTTGACATATTACCCCAGATTATACTATCTCTTATTTCGCCAGAGCTTTCATAAGAATTATAGAAACCACCACCTCTTGAATTTAATCCGCTTAATGTATTATTTACAATTGTACAATTAGCAATCAGTATATCATTTTGCCAGTTGTTTGATATACCACCGCCGTCTCTGCCTGAGGTATTATTGGCTATTAAGCAGTTCTTAATCACAGTTTGTGAATTTCCGTCTCCTAACAGGTATATTCCACCGCCAGATGTGCTTCCTAAATTGTAAGTAATCTGGCAATCTTTAATAGTGGATGGCCCAACATATGACCATATACCGCCACCCTGAGCAATTCCCGAAGTAGATTGGATTTTATTTGTAACCAGGTTCGGATCGTTCAGATTAAAGTTTGGATCGGTCGGGGAAATCGGAACGAGCGGAGCGGTTGCATTCGGGTCGTTCGGATCAGGTACCCAGTTCGGGTCAGGAATTTGATAAGAATAAGTTATAACTAAATTGGTTGCTTCATTGTAGCTTATATTACAACCAATAATTTCAGAATCAGGTGAATTCATAGTGAAAATAGTACCTCTTTTTGAAATGTTTCGAGAGATATCGCAATCAACTATAGATACATCGTTAGAATCAATCAGGTATATAGCACTACCATCTTCAGTTGCATTACAGTCGGTAATAGAGCTATTGCTAAGTAAGCCAGAACTATAGGCACTAAAGTAAATGCCGCCGCCATCTCCGGCTATGTTTCTTGCCATATTACAATCTGTTATATTGAAAGTGCAGTTTTCTGAATAATCTATTGCGCCACCGTATGACTCGGCACTGTTTCCAGAAATGTTGCAATCAACAATTCCTGAGTTACAATTTGAACTGAAGAAAATACCACCACCATTGGATGACGCTGTGTTATTGAGAATATAACATGCGTTTAGAGTTGATAGTACTCCAGAACTGAGGAAAATACCTGCGCCTCTTGAGGATGTATTTCCACTTATGGTGCAATTATTAAGTGTTGCAATGCACCCTTGAGCGTAGTAAATACCGCCACCAAGATTTGCGTTGCTATCAAGGAACATGCAGTAATTAAATACAGGTGAGGAATTAGACGCAACATAAACATCGCCTCCAGAACCTGATGCAGTACAGCCGGTAATGGTTATGTTTGTAAATGTATTGTTTACATTTGAATCAACATAAATACCACCAGCGTTGCCTCCATTAGCTCTGCAGTTTGTGATTTCAATCTTCGACATAGATGGAATCGCACCATCAGAGATATATATACCACCACCATTTCCATTATTGACGCTGCAATTATTAATCTTGATACCTGAAATCGAAGGATTGCTGTTTTCTCCTATAAATATTGCACCTCCGTTTTCATTGGAAACAGATGCGTTATTTATTTTTAAGTTGGCAAGTACTGGATTGGCATTTGAACCTATATATATTCCGCCGCCATTAATAGTAAAGCCATCAATAACTGTTTTAGAAGTTGCGTTGTTACTTATAGTAAATGCACGGCCGTCGGAAGCATTAATAATTGTCTGAGCGACGTTTTCTGGGTCATCCGGATTTGTGCTTATAATTCTTATGTCTTTTGTAAGCGCAATATTTCCTGAATAAGTACCTGGAGCAACTACAATTGTGTCTCCGCTGCTTCCCTCTGCATAAGCCAGTGCAAGTGCATCGCCTCCGCCTGAAATCTGTTTCAGTACACCGGTACCAAATGTGACCGTAATATTCTTATCTGAATTCATTAACAGGTCCAGTTCTTTTGAGCGTGAGATTAGTTGGCCAATATTATTATACCATCCTCTGACGAATAAATTCGGGTCATTTGGTGTTGCTACTATATGAACAATATCTCCGTCGAAGTACATACCGCTCGAAGGTTCGACTGTTCCCAAACCCTGTGCCTGAACATTCAATGTGTATTGAGGAATCTCCTCGAATCTAACCGTGACAACTCTGGATTCATTTATAGTGATAGTCTGATTTACACTTGTACTATAATCGCTATCAGTACCAGTCCATTTGGCAACTCGATAGTTCGGATCCGGATAGGCTACAATTGTAACTTTCGATCCCTTCGTATAGCTTCCGAAAGTCGGATTTACGTGACCATGTGCTTCTTCCGGGCGGAGAATTCTACCATTTTCGTTGACAATGTTGACCGTCAACGATTGTAGATAAGAAATCGTGTAGTGATAACCCATATCAACCAACCCGGTATCAGAAATACCGTCATTACGCGTTGTATAGATATTTGGCTCATAGCGTTCATCAGCATTAACACTTCCGGAATTTACAGCCGGACTATTTGCGCTCTGTCCAGCGGCTGTCTGGCTTAGGAAGTAACCTGTAACAAATAACGGGTCATCAACAATATTGCCGCTCTCAGGATCCCAACCTGCTGTATCTGCCCATAACTCTTTGTTATATGTATCAAGCGATGACAATGGCTCGACATAAACCGGGTCGCCGACAGACATTTCAGGTGAACCGTCAAGCATGGCAAAGATGTATCGGCCATTAACACTGCTGTTGCGGCTATCATGTACCAATCCAGTCGGGCTGTCATCAAGGAAATATCCGTTAATTCCTGAACCGAATAATTCGTAGTATGTACCCACGTCACCGGTACCATTAGAGAAACCGGCATGAGCTGACTGGCCACTATAACCATATTGTCCTTCACTGGCATCACCCGTTTCCCAGTTAATTGTTCCGTAGTTAAATTCTATATCGAAGTCACCCGCTTTACGATCAGAACGATCTATAATAATTAGCTGGAATGAGTTCAGTTTGTCATAATTTTGATTAAAGTAACCCACATCAATCCAGTTAACTCCAAACGCGTTACGGCCTCCGATAGTGCCTGTTCCATATGTAACAATATTTGGTACTACATTGTTAGGATCATTAGGATCATTAGGAGCATTAGGATCATCACTCGCGTTGGGATCGATTGTATCGACATCAGCAAAAAACGGTGCGATAATAGAAGTTGGAATATTACTTGTCAATCCCTCTGGAGTATATTGCCACATTGATTCATCAAATGAGACATTACCATTATTATTGACATAAAGCCGCGAATATTGTTTTCCATAGAAGTTTATCTCGAAACCTATGTCAACAAGACCTGTTGATCCATCATTATTAGCTGCTAATGAACCGGAATCGAATCCTGAACGGATTACAGGCTGTGAGTTAGGATTGATTAATGTAAATTCGTTTTTCTCCATGTTATGGATAGTACTGTTGTTTATAAACATTGACGAAGGTCTTGGCTCGTATGGGTCACCACCGGCTACCGCAACTTGTGAGCCTTCTTGGGCGAAATTGCTCCAGATAATACTATCGACAATATTCATTGTGCTGTTATATGATGCGTAAACACCACCACCATAACCATTAGATACATTGCTTCCTGTAACCGTATTATTGACTATTGTACAGTTCTGTACCAAAGGTGAAGCCAGCCATGTGCTTGAAATACCACCACCATCGTGATTGGATGAATTTTGAGTTACCAGGCAGTTTTTAAGCAGCGGATTATCTACCTGTGTCAAGCCGTTACCTGAATAGTATATACCGCCACCAGAGCCTGATGATATGTTTTTAGTAAAAATACTGTCTGTGACTTCAACGCTCGATCCAAGACTGTGATAGCCGCCGCCGCGTCCGAAGATCAAATCAGTTTCTGAAGGTATAATAATATTCGGATCATTCGGATCAGTAGAAGGAGGTGCTGTCTCTACCAAAGCTTTGTTATTACTTATAGTTGAATCGAAGATTGAACCATCGGAATTAGTTGAATACAGACCGCCGCCGTGGTAAGCATGACTATCGGAAATGATCGAATTAATCATAGTGATAGTTGAATTTGACCAGTAAATACCACCGCCGATACATGCTTCGCTGTCGCTGATTTCGCAATCAACGAATTTTAGGCTGCAATCATCTTCGAAAGCTACAGCGCCACCATAGCTTATCATGATATCATCAGGTATATTCACATCAGAATCCATATTGGCCGAACTGTTTGTAATGGTACAGTTATAGAATTCCGGATTACTATGTAGAGTTGCGTAAATTGTACCACCTAAGTTTTCGATATCCATATTCCTTGTCGGAAATGGATAATCCGGATTACTTGGTCCGGTACCACCAACACCACAAACACCACCAAAAGTGTGATTGTCTTCGAATACACAATTATAGAATACAGGTGAACTGTAATTTTCACAGAATACAGCACCGCCGTAACCGCTGTACTTCCAATAGTCTTTATAGCGATTTTCATATGGTGATGAATCATCAGTGGAAGTAGTACCATCCGGACCGTAGTCTCCATACATCCAGCCGTCCCACCATTCAGCTATGTCTTCTTCTTCTGTCGGAGAGAATATCCAGTTACCACCTCTTCCGCCATATTCGGCATCCTGGCCAGTTGCGTTTCCGCCGTTACCGCCGTTACCACCTTCAGCGGTATTGCCAACAAATACGCAGTCTCTGAATGTTGGATTACTGAAGTATCCGGCATATACAGCTCCGCCATAGGCCCATCCGGCCCATCCGCCGTCAAAACCACTTGGGTTTGCGCTGTCACCATGTCCTCCATTTCCGCCAAATACTGCACAATTTTCGAAGCGGCAATTTTGGATATAAGGTGAACCTTCCTGGATTACTATTGCACCACCGGAAACACTAACTCCGTTTTCACCATCATCTGGATCCTGTGTATCATTGACACCATCAACACCTCGCCAACGGCAATCAATAAATGAACAATTTCTAATGGTAGGTGAGCAGGATGTGATAGACATTCTACCGTTTTGGAAAATTATACCATCAATAGTTGCTTCAGTATCAAACGTATTAATAGTAAAGGTATAGCTTGTTAATATGGTTTGATTAACTACATCCGGATCGTCAGGATTTTCACTGGTAAGAGTGATACCTTTGTCAATAAGTATATTATCGAATGGATCCGGAGGATTATATGGACCACCCGGCAAAATTACTGTATCACCGTCTTCGGCTGCTTCGATGGTTCTCTGAATCGTTGTGTATTTCGGATTACTACCAACAACAAAAGTATTAGTTTTTTCGAATGTAATGGTTACATCTCTATCCATCCACATGATAACAAAGTTCTCAAGGGCTTTTGATGTATCGTCGAGAGTACCTGTCCAGATTGACGGCCTATAGCCACCATCAGGTGTAACTGAGACTGTTATTACTGTACCTTCATAGAATGTGCCGCTATTAGGCTGTATAGTACCTCCAGCACCAATAACTTTCGTTGTCAGGTTAAATAATTGTAATGTAGTAGCATCACGGAAATGGTATCCGATATCTACAATACCCTCGTCATGGATGTTATCTGTTCGCGTTGTGTATTGTGCAAGATTGGTGTTTTCAATAAGTGTATCACCTGCATCAATTGCCGGGCTGTTGACATCTTGTCCGGCTGCTCCAGAACTTAGATATACCTTACCAAGAGGACCTTCTGTAAATTTCGGGTCAGCAATTATATTTGTGTTGCTAAGGTATGTACCCGAAAACGTTTGAGTTTCCTTGGTAACGGAATCGGAACTACCGAAATCACCATCTTCATTACCATAGAACAAGCAGTTTGTATATGTTCCGTCTTTAGTATTGGCTTCGATAATTGCATGCTTGTTATTGTTATAGAATATAGAATTTGCTATATTTGCTTTAGAATACAAGTCCAGGAAGAAAGCACCACCTAACTCATTAGTTCTATTGCCACTGAATGTACAGTTTGTGAAATTTGGAGCTACAAAGAATCTGCCTGATATGACACCACCGTCTCTGTTTGACGAGTTTTCTGTAAACAGACAGTTTTCTATAGTATGATCTATTTGGCCGCCACCGCCATAGAATGCGATAGCTCCACCGCTTCCATTGGCTCCACCGGCAGTGTTATCATAGAATGTGCTATTGGAAATATAGGCATCTGATGTTATAAAGACAAGTGCACCACCAAGGTCGAGACTATCAGCCATATCAGAAAGATATACTATTCCGAAAGATTCCTCATATTCAGAGCCTGCTGTAAGACCGGTTCCGCCAACACACTGGTTGCTGTTTATAGTACAGTTATTCATGGTGACATTGGCTGATACTGCTACTAAAACACCACCGTTTTTAGCATAATTTTTGACAAATGCAGAATCATTTATAATTGCTTCTACGTCGTTTTTAATGTAGATGGCGCCTCCGCGGCCGTTTAGTCCGCTTATAGCTTTGCTTCCACCGAAGCTGCATGCCTGGATTTGGAGCAAGATAGGATCGGCATAATCACCGCCATCATAATCGGCAGCGATTGTACCTCCGTTGTCTTCGCTTTCATTTCCTGTGAATATACAGTCAATAATATTCGTATTTGAATACAGGTGTATGGCACCGCCGATAGTTGCTGTATTTTTAAGGAAGCGGGATTTTTGTATCATTACGCTTGGACAGTTTTCACCAATAAAGATTGCGCCTCCACCATCACTACTAACGGCACTGACTTTAGACGAGTATGTAGCAGACGAAGAGGATGTATATGTTGCCAGAAGTGTGCCATTTTCTCTTTCGACATAAAGCGTTTCATATTGAGCACGAAGTTCTCCAATTATTTGCTGGACATCACTATCACTAAGATCCATATCATTTGGTATAATTAAAGTGGCTGTCGATCCGACAATAAAGTCGCCGATGTTGCTGCTGGCTGAATATGCTGCGCCAAGGTTTTCAATAAATGCACATTCGTTAATATCCACAACGCATTGACTATTAGCATTAACTGCCTGGTTTGCGTTATCTTCTAAAGTACACTTTTGAAGAGTAATAGTACTGCCCGGATTTGCGAAAATAGCGCCGCCCTGAGTGAAATAGTAATCATATTCCTGTTCCAGTGCTAAATCAGAGGTCAGTTGTGTTACTTCCTGATAAGCTCTGTTTCCGTTGAATTCGCAATTAATGAATGCTGGCGACGAATTATTCTGATATACTGCTCCACCTGCTATTGTACCTGCTGTAGAATATGCGCCTGCACCACCATCTAATGCGTTGTCAGTTTCCTCATCACGAGGATATGGATCCTCCAGCGTTCCTCCAGGGCCGCGTACACCTGCTGTACCTGCGATACCCGGAGCTGCGTGGTTATTTGTAAATGTACAGTTTGTAAAGACTGCATTACTTCCATTTTCACAATATACAGCACCGCCGTGACCGTCACCCTGTGCAATACCGCCGTCACCGCCGGCACCTTGCCAGCCTGTACCAGCATTTTGCTGGGAACCGTCTCCACCGTCACCTGCCCATGCTCCACGTGCAATGCAGTCAGTAATAGTACAATTTGTGAAGTTTGGTGAACTGCCATCAAGACATGCGATAGCGCCGCCATAACTGTCACCAGTTGCATTACCACCGTGACCACCCCAGTAGCCATCTACAGTGCTCTGTGCATCTTCTATATCGGTACCGTCAATACCATCACCGCCGGTTGCGGCTGTGACTGTGCAGTCCTCTATAGTGTTTTTTCTAAATGTCGGCGAACTTGCGTTTTCGCACAAAATTGCTCCGCCGTATGCGTCGCCTGAGGCATCGGTACCAGAGTCCATTATTGAAGGAGGATCTTCGTCGTTTGGATCATAATCCAATGGACCTCCATCATATAGACCTCCGGCTACACCGACGTCACCAATCCATGAAGCATTACGAATAGTGAAACCTTCAATTATACAATCCGCAGTTTCACCGCTATGGAAGTGGAAAGCACGCTGACGGGCATATTTTTCAGTGCTTGACAATCCGCAATCGATAATTGTACTTGCTACAATTGAAGGATTATTCGGATCACTGGATTGCATTACTATATTTTTGCCGCCGAAGTCAATTCCTTCAACGTTGCCTATGGTATAGGTGCCGGGATCGACGATAATTTTAGTATCGCCATAACTGGCTTCTTCGATAGCTCCTTGAAGAGTATCAACCTGTGAAGGTACCATTATAATACGCGTGACATCTTCTTCGAATTCAACAGTGACAACTTTATTTGCTGTACCTATTGTAACAATATTATCATTGATATTCCATGATGGGTCGTTGTCGGAACCTTCCCAGTTTCTTACTCGATAACCCTCGGCCGGATGTGCAGTCAATATGACCCTTGTGTACTCAAAGTATTTTCCTCCGGCAGGTGTCACTGTAACGGTACCGTTACCTTTGATATTGACAGTTAAATTGTATTGTCCCTGTCCCCAGTAGTGGAAACCAAGATCAACTATTCCCGTATCGGGCTCATTATCCACACTTGTCGAAAGCTGGTCCAATCCGAAATTAGCTGCTAAATCGCTTCCGGCATCTATCGCAGGACTGTTTGCGTTCTGTCCTGTCGAAACCCGGCTGAGGAAGTATCCAGCGACTAATAGCGGGTCAGCTTCGATATTGCCTTCGAGCCAGTTAAGTGTTCTATCTGGTTCGACCACGATATTGCTTTGGCCGCCCTGAATAGCACTGTGTGAAACATGAAGCACCGCTGGATAATCCAGTTTGCGAGGATTACTTTCGCTGCCTATGGCAATCTGCGTTCCCTGTTGAGCCTGGTTATCCCAGACAATACTATTAACAAGTGTTGTATTGCTTTCATAAGAACAGAACAATCCGCCGCCTTTTCCGCGTCCAGAAATATCCGGGTCGGATGCGCTATTTTCAACGATAGTACAGTTCTCTATTGTAGGAGTGGCGTTCCACATTGACATAATACCACCACCGCCAATTAGTGCCGTGTTGCTTTTAACCAGGCAGTTCTTAAGTAACGGTTCTGCTGGAGAACCGCCGAAAGTGATACCGCCGCCGGAGCCCTTAGATGTATTTTCAGCGATAATACAATTTTCAATAATTGCATCAGATGACCAGCATACGATACCGCCGCCACCGCCACAGTTCGTTGTAGCCTCCTCAAATAAACTTGGAGGATTGGCCAGGGAATTTGCATCTCCTGGGACAGGGTAAGTGTTCGGATCATTCGGATCGAAACCTGCCGGCCATGTAGCCTCATTATTCGGATCTATGGGATCCTGCGGAATTTCTATTGAATATGTTGGCCCTGATGCGATGTTTTCTCTAAACCTGGAATCTTTAATCAGCGGTTTTCCGCCGTTCCAGTACAAAGCACCACCGTCCTGAGATTCATTGCTTAAGAAAATACAGTTTATTATTTCAATATCGGCTTCATATCCATACCAATTCATAGCACCGCCGTATCGAGCGGTATTTTCAGAAAATGTACTGTTTGTTATAGATACTGTGCTGCCATTATGGAAGTCGTTTCCGTTGGAGATACCTCCCGCGTAGATTGCACCGCCTTTACTGTCTTGCGAACCAAGTTGATGGCCTGTAAATGAGCAATTGTCAATTGTAATTCTTGAATCGTAGTTCCAGTATAGAGCACCTCCCTTGGGATTGCCATATGAGACCGAAGAATTTCCTCTTGTAACCCTGCCTGATAAATTGCTTGTATATTGTGTTCCTGTAATTGTGACGGTGCAATTTGGATCAAAAGCCTGAGCACCGCCGTAAGCACCGGAATTATTACCTGAGAAAACGCAATTTGTAATGGTTGTTGTGCAATTTCTGGAATAGAATTCAGCACCACCATAAGCTCCATCAACTATTGATGTACCAAATGTACAGTTTGTCAGTATAACTTTACATCCGGCACTATAGTAGTTTGAACCGCCATAGTTTTTGGTTGAGCTTGAGGAGTATGAACCCTGTGAGCCTTCACTTGCATCCTGTCCTCCGGCTGCTCCACCTGCACCAGGTTCGTAACCATCACCACCATCGCCACCATTTCCAGGTGTTCCATTTCCTGCAGTACCTGTACCACCAGCTGCACCTGCTCCTCCATTGCCTCCTGCATATTCTCTATTTACATTTAATATAGCATAGGTCTCGTTTGATTGAAATTGTGAGTTTAGTATTTCTACCTGACAATCTTCTCCACAATAAATTGCAGCTCCGAGTGAGTTTTCACCGTTATAACCAGTAGTACCGCCTACACCTCCGTCACCTCCGTTACCTGGTGTACCTTCTGCTCCGGCTTGTCCTTCTGCACCTTCAGCTGCACCAGCTCCACCTGCACCGCCCGCGCCTCCGGCTCCGGCTGCACCACCTGTGCCTCCGGCACCACCAGCACCAGCGATATTGCCAAGACCAAGCACGGTATAGCAATTTTCTACTGTTAAATATTTTATTTCAGGCATGCAGTTCGGGCCAAGATAAATAGCACCACCGAGTGCATCACCGCCATTACCGCCGTTACCACCAGTTCCGCCGAGACCGCCGTCACCGCCAAGTCCTCCGTCGCCTCCGTTACCTCCGTTACCTCCGTTACCTTGATCGCCACCTTCTAGTCCCGGACCACCGTTTTGTCCCTGTTGTCCGGTTTGTCCGGTTCCACCAGCTTGACCATTACCACCGGCCTGTCCGTCAGCACCTGCACCAGCGTTTCCACCGATAGCACCGCAGTTACGTATTGTTATATTAAGAATAATTGGTGAGCTGTTTGCTTCGAAGTATAATGCTCCACCTAAACCGTCACCACCTGTACCGCCATCATTACCAGACACTCCATTAGGACCAGCAACTCCATTTGGTCCGGCTACACCATCTAATCCATCTTCGCCGTCGATACCATTAACAGGCGCATTAGGATCAGCCGAATCTGGCTCAGGCTCAGCAGGATCCGCTGCCTGTGCTTCTGCTTGTGTTTCTCCGGGCTGCTCCGGTGCTTGTGGTGCCTCTGGAGCTTCGCCATCTACACCTATTTCACCCTGTGCACGACAGTTTTCGATTAAAAGATTCGATAAGGTCGGACTGCTTCCGTTGAAACATGCTATTGCACCACCATAAGCATTTACGCCATCAGCTCCTGCCGGGGGTGGAGATTGTTCTGTTCTATTTGGGTCAAAAACGGCCAGACCATTGCGAATTGTTAAACCATCAATTACAGAATCCTGACCTTCACTATTCTCAAATATAAATGCACGTCCGTTCTGGTGTAAATCAATTATCGTCGATGCTACACACGTTGGATCATCAGGATATTCGCTTGTTAACGTGATTGCTTTACCCTGGAAATTATAACCTTCAAATCTTGGACTATATATGTCATATGTTCCGGGAGTTAATATAATTTTATCACCATGTGTATCAACAGCATTAATTGCCGATGATATACTGCTATATTCCGCTGGTACACGTACAACACGTGGTTGACGGAATGAAACAGTGACTTCCTTATCAGAATCGATTGTTACTGTATTTGTTTTTGTCCATAAAGTATCGTCGTCAGTACCAATCCATTTATCAACTATATAACCTTTTTCAGGTTCAGCCGTTAGGGTAATAACTGTTCCCTCGCGGAAGAATTGGCCTCTCTTATACAGAGGAGTGAGAGTTCCCTGGCCTCCGATGACTTCTGTTTTCAACTCGTAAAGAGGAATTTCCGCGAATTCGACTTGTACTGTTTTATCGCCTGTCATTGTTATCGTGTTATTCAGGCTGGTAGTAGTGTCATCATTGGTTCCGATCCATGTAACGAGCTTGCAGTTCGGATCCGGATATGCTGTGAGTTGAACTACTTCCTGTTTTCTGAATGTACCTTCGTTCGGGTCAACATGTCCCCGCGAATATTCTGCTATATCAGGTGTAATTGGTATTACTTCGCCATCTATTGTTAGTATTTCCTGCACTCCAAGATGTACGAGCGGAGCCGGCATAGAGGGATAATGGAAACCCATATCAATAGGACTATTATCGATAATGGCATCCGTAGCTGTTGTATAAGTGCTTGTCTTGAGATAATCGTTTATAGTCGGATTTCCAGTATTTACGCATGGACTATTGACCAGTTGTCCTGCTGCAATCTGTGTAAGATAGCAGCTTCCAAGCGGTCCATTCAGGAACATTGGATTCGATTTGATATTTCCCAGACCTAAGTCACCATCTTCTACGCATGAGAAAGTAGCTACGCAATTTTTCAGTTCATCGCCGTTGTTCCAGAGGATACAGTTGGTAATAGTTGGGTTGGAATTAAGGAAAGCGTAAATGCCACCGTCTTGAGTGGCCATTGGCTCGCCTGAATAGATAGTACAGTTTGAAATATTCGGCGACGAATATTCCAGGTGAATACTGCCGCTGTGATATGTTGATGAGTTACTTATTATCTGGCAGTTTGTTATAATAGCATTTG
Source organism: Sedimentisphaerales bacterium (assembly GCA_016936075.1). GTDB lineage: Bacteria > Planctomycetota > Phycisphaerae > Sedimentisphaerales > Anaerobacaceae > JAFGPS01. The sequence continues at coordinate 71,584 of JAFGPS010000115.1, forward strand.
AATGATAACATGCAATTGCACTACCCATATTTCCAGCGAAATTATACGATATAGTGCAGTTAATAATTTCAGGTGATGCGTATTCACAGTTTATTCCAGCTCCGATACTTGAATAACCGGAAGTTGTATTATTTATAATGGAACAATCTTTAATTTTAGGCGAAGCATTTAGACAATCAATACCTCCGCCGTAGTTTGTTGCGGTATTATTCGAGATAATGCAATCGAGAATGGTCGGAGAAGAATTTTCACAGCTTATACCTCCACCGTATTGTGAAGTACCCCAGCCAATTGTAAAGCCCTGTATTATTGTTTGAGAGTTTTCATTATTATGGAACGTTACGACAGAAGAGCCTGGATTATATTCACCTGAAATATAAGTATTTCCAGGACTTGTTTCAGTATTGTTGGGATCGGTTATGTCACCACTGCGCAGAGTGATTTTTTTGCCCATGAAATCAATGACTTCTTTATAACTTTTATCAGATTCTACAATAAGAATATCGCCATCGCTGGCGTCATCGATAGCGCTTTGTATCGAAGTGTATAAATGCGCAGTATCAGCAGGGGAGTATCTTGTATTCAGGATTTTCCCTGTTCTTGTATTAGGCGCTCCCATAAGAGCCATTTCCAGATTTACGCTTCCTCCGGATAAATTCGGACGAGGTGACGCGAAAATCGGCTCTACATTAGTAAGCATAAGACTTTTAACTAATTTTGCGGAAAGAGACGGATTTTGAGCCATAATCACAGCGAATTGTGCCGAAGCATTAGCTGCGGACATCGAAGTGCCGCTTAACATCGCTTCAACAGATGGAATACTGTCTGAGACCATTGCTGTAGTCAAATAAGTTGGTGTTGCACTTGAAATATTTTTTCCCGGTGCTGCTATATCGACAGAAGAAGGGCCAAAATTTGAAAAACCAGAAACATTGTTATCTTCATCTACTGACATTACGGAAATAACATTATCCAAATCGAAACTTGCCGGATAAACAGGATTCAGGTCGTTATTATTTCCATAGCCATTTCCTGCCGCTGCTATTACCAGCAGACCTTTATTTCCGGCGTCTTTGATTGAATCGTAAAGAACCTGAGAATATGTGCCTCCTCCCCAGGAAGCGTTAATGATTTTTGCGCCGTTATTGGCCGCGTATCCGATGGCTTCTACCGCATCGCTTACAAAAACAGATGGTTCAAGTGAATAATCATCTGCGAAGATTTTCAAAGCCATCAAATTTATTTTAACGTTTAAATCGGAATTTTCGGTGTTATTGCCGATATTATTTATAATACCCGCGATGTGTGTGCCGTGATAATGTGTGTCTATTGGGTCACTGTCACTGTCAGTGCGATCAGAAGCAATTGCTCCTGCGAAATCATAACCGTAAATATCATCTATATATCCGTTACCGTCATCATCGATACCGGGTGCACCGTCAAGCTCTGCTTTATTGATCCATATGTTCTGAGCCAGCACAGGATGTCTATAATCAATACCAGTATCAGCTACTGCTACGGTAACTTCAGATTGGTTTGTTTGTGTACCTTCTGTTATTTGAGATGCCTGAGCGGCGTTGTAAGTATTTATCAATGTAGTAATACTGTTTGAAGATCCGAGCAGACTATACTTATAATTCGGTTCTGCATAGCGAATATTAGCAGAGAGGTTAAACTGAATAAATGCCTCTACAACAGATGTGCCTTTGGGCAGTTTAATGACTGCCAGACCTTCTTTAACGGAGTCGTATTCCCTGTCAACAACTGAACCGGAAACAATATAATCCGAGACAAGGTTACGAATTGACCGTCTTGTCCTTGGTCCGGTTATAACAGGTCCGTTTGCAGACTGATCACTCGAAGCAGGATCATTAAAGCATACAAGAAGCTCATCCTGTTTGAAACTTGAGGATTGCCCGTAAGATAAATTTTGCAATCCAAAAGTTGGTAAATCAGACGCTGCAGAAAAAACAGCAGTTAACAATACAATCATTATGTCGAATATAATTTTACGTTTCATTTTTTTGCTTCTAAATAAGTACATAATTTATTTGAAACCTTAAAATACTTTGTAATAACATTTATTGTTATCCATAATGCACGAAAATGTGCAGTACACCCCAAAAGACCTTTTTAGTCGATTAATAAAGGCTTTCCATTTCACCTAAAGTTTTAGCTTCGCTCTCTTCCTGTAAAATGATAATTGGCTTAACCAGTACTAATACTATTTTCTGGTCCTTGACGTAAGAACGATTGCTGAATAACCTGTTAATAATCGGAATTTTGCTTAAAATAGGTACACCGGCTTCTTTTTCCGCTTCCTGACTCATTTTCTGGCCGCCTAATAACAAAGTTCCGCAATCAGGAACACTAACACGAGTTGAAACAGTTGACGTTGAAGTTTCTGGTTGTTCTGCTCTGAATTCTGAAATGGTACCATCATCAGCAATATAATCAACTGCAAATTTATGAATTCTTAAAAGTTCCACAATTGAAAATTGAATGTTCAGGATAACATACTTCTTGTCATGTGAAATAATCGGTTGAACACTCAAAGGGGCTTGTGGTGGATCCTCTACTTCTTGTACTTCTACCTCCACACTGGAAGTAGTAGATGAAGAATTGATACCGGTTGGAGTAACTGTTGTCGAACGCGAAGGAGGAAGCATATAATATAGTCTTTCGCGCGTTTCAAATGATGCCATTTCTCCGTTTAGAACAGTCACTCTTGGTGCATTCAGCGTTTTTATATCAGTACGAGCTTGAGTTGCGCGAACCAGGAACGATACCTGCAAATCGTCGAGAATAGTACCATAACCACCTGCAACGCCCATGGAAGCACCAATTGTTCCAAGACTACCTGTAATACCTGAAGCTTCGGGTTGAGCTGATACAAAACTACCTTGCTGGGTTTCGATCTGACCCCACTTTCCGCCTGCATTAAGTGTGAAATCCAAATCAAGTCCGACATCATTGAGCCAGTTCTCGGTTACACTAAGGAATCTTAATTCTATCGATACCTGTTCCCCAAGTCCCTGTCGCATTGATTCCAGGAATTTTTCGATTTTAGCATGAACTTCAGGTGTATTTGTAACAGCCAGTTTTTTAGGTGAAGCTTGTGGGTATGCATACATAGTACCATCTGCTTCTTCGTCCATTTCATACCATGAGTCCGGTTCGATGAGTTCCATAACCAGGTTTATAAGTTCCTGGCTTGTGTTTCCGCCCATCATACTGCTTCCGCCATATCCGCCCATCATACTGCTTCCACCGTATCCACCCATCATACTGCTTCCACCGTATCCGCCCATCATACTGCTTCCGCCGTATCCGCCATAGCTGCTTCCGCCATAGCTGCTTCCGCCATAGCTGCTTCCGCCATATCCGCCGCCAAGACCTGTATTACCGTAGCTGCTTCCGCCGTAGCCACCCATCATACTGCTTCCGCCGTATCCGCCCATCATACTGCTGCCGCCGTAGCCGCCCATCATACTGCTTCCGCCATAACCGCCCATCATGCCGCCCATCATACCGCCGCCCATCATACCGCCCATCATACCGCCCATCATGCCTCCTCCTCCCATAGAAGGCATACCAACTAGGTCGGCGATATCGTAAGTACGTTGAACTAAATTACTTGGAAGTGCGTCTTCTGTAGCTATTAATATAACACCTTCACGGACTACATATCCAATTGGAAGGTCAGTAGTAGAAAGACCTGATAGTAAAACTTCAAGGGCCGCCTTAAGTTTCACGTTTGTTAAAGGACCCATCTCAGCAGGGGTTGTCGGTTGTATATCGGGTAAATCCGCCAAATCACGCCAGTTAGGCTGTATTTGCAGAGGAGGTTCTACCGCATTTTTGATTTCATTCAAAACTTCTTCAAAAGACATTAGAGGATCTAAGCTTGATAAATCAACAATTTCATCCAATTGTTTATAAACAGCTTCTTCTCTTTCATCTATGCCATAAGGCCTTTCCGGTTGTCTTGTTTTCATATTTGATAATTGTCGCCAATTTGTGGGATAGGTAACTATATCTGCATATGGAATTCTGGCTTCATCACCCTGTAAAAGGATATCTGCGTGCTGTTTACGCATTTCATTCTCGAGTTCGATTTGTCTCTTGAAGTATCTCCTGTCTTCAACATCTTGTTTTTTATTCAAAGCCCAGTCATTTCTTGGGTCGATTTCAAGCAGATTTTCCAATTGGCCAAGTGCCGCGTCATAATTTTCAAGCTTAATATTTTCTGTTGTGCCGGCCTTTAATTCTTTAATTCTTTGATTCTTTTCATCATCCCTTCGTTTTCTTAGAAGCTCCTGCTCCTTCAATGCCTGGATATTTTGTGTTTCCTGGTCTTGTTGAGACTGTATCTGCTCCTGATTGCTTATATGATCATTAAGAGCCTTCAGTTGTATCTGATATTTCGAGTAAACTTCATCTCCAAGTTCCATTTGATACTGGTCGACAAAAATCTGTGTCTTCTGTACTTCAAATTTAGCAAGATCAAATTTTCCCTCGCTAATATAACTATTAACTTTAACTACAGACTCAGCATTAAGAGCTTTGATATATTCTCTTATTATATTTCTTTCTTTAACAACTAAGTCGAGATAGCTTTCGTCCTGTTCTGTTGTTGCACCAGGTTCACTACCCATAACCTGTGGCTGAATAATCCTGTTATCCGCAGATTCAGAAGCAGCCGATGAAAGCAGATTTTGATTGGTTGTTGAGTATAAACCTTTGGTTTTAGCCAGAATTTTATCAATATCGTCTATTTTGCTTCGTATATATTCCGACATTTCAGATGGGATTGTCCCGCTGTTCAATACCAGTATATAGCCTTCTTTTGCTTTTTCATATTGACCATTGCTTTCATAAGCTTTGCTCTGCTGAAAAATTGAATTATATATCTCAGCATTATTATTATTAGTAACTGTATTCTGGGGAGTCTGTAATGGTGTTGATGATTGTACCGGTTTTACCAGAGATGACGGTTTTGTGGTAGAATCAGATGTTTGCAGGCTTGGGCCGTTTAAAGTTATGCGAGTATTAATTTCCTTAAGGGAATTGATAGTTTCGGCTCTCTCTATTTGCGGAAGGAACTCGTTCTTTTGAATTGATTCGAGCAAAACCTTTGCTTCAGAGAGTTGATTCTTCTTGTATAATGCCTCGGCTGACAAGAAAATGTCCAGAGCCTTCTTCTGTTCGATAACAGCTTTTTGAGTCTTCTCTATCTTCATCTGCAATTGCTCGCGTTCCTGCTCAGATAGATTTTCCTGGTATTTCTGAGCCATAACGTAAGTACCGGCAGCTTCTTCATAAAAGCCTTCCTGGTACTGGTTATCTGCGATTTCGATGTAATCGTAAATGATTTGATGAATTGCCTTTTCGGGATCAAAGCTTTCGTCTGCACGTATAGACGCTGTTATCGTCATAACCAGTACAAATGAAAGAATTGATATTTTAACTAATGAAGAAATACTGCCCCAAAAGATTTTTGTCGAGAAATTTGGCTTGTTCAAAATAAACCTCCTGCCTTCAATAAAAACCACCCTCGTAGGGATAACACCCAACGATTTTAATATGTTTCAACAACCTCCAGTTCCAAGCATTGACCGGACTTATATTACTTCAGTTTACAAAAATTTTAGATTATTGCAAGAGAAAAATTTGATTTAAGTGTGTTTGGCCGATAATATCTATACCAATAATATTGAAATTAATAAGTTGTTTTTCAGCGGCCTGAAAATATAGTAGTATTAAAATGCCTTTTTTTATGGTGAAAATCATGTTTGAAAACGAATTGAGTAATTATGAATAATGAACCAGTTATTTTAGCTATAGAAACTTCCAGCAGATTAGGTTCGGTTGCATTGGGTTTTGGTAACAAAATCGTGGCTGAGACATCGTTTTCAGGATTTATGAAGCATAGTTCAGAGATTTTTCCATCTGTACAAAGGCTTCTGGAACAATATGACCTGACACCAGATAGAATTGAGCATTTATATATTTCTAATGGCCCGGGCAGTTTTACTGGTTTGCGTATCGCTGTTTCGTTTGCGAAAATCATGTATTTGGCAAATTCATTAAAAATCGTTGCAGTCGATTCTTTGGATGTAGTTGCCTTCAATGCGATAGAAATTATTAAAGGGCAGGGGGGCAGTGAAGGGATATCGGACCAGACTTACGGGGATGTAATAAATAAAATCGCGGTAATCATTGATGCTAAAAGAGGGCAGTTCTTTATTTCTGAATATAATGTGATACGAAACGGCTCGGACTTGTCTCTCGATAAAATTACTGACGATTCCATATTAAGTGCAGGGGAGTTTTGTCAAAAAGCATCTGAGCAGGATGATACAGTCTGGCTTCTTGGGGATGGATTGTTATATTACAGTCAGGAGTTTAAGAATGGAAATATAGATTTTCTTGAAGAAAAATACTGGAGCCCAAAAGCTTCTTGTGTTTATAAAATTGGCTGGGAAATGGCACAAAATAAAAAGTTTAATGATCCGATAACACTCAAGCCGAACTATTTATTTCGACCTGAAATTCGCGTAAAGTTACGTTAGGTATCATTTCCTTTATTTGTGATAGGTAGCATATTATCTTTAATTAGAAAAGGTTTTTATTTATTTTAGAAATGTTTTATAGCTTGTTGGGGATATAAATATCTATGCGAAAAGCCTTTAAGCGTATTTAGTTTTTTTTCATTTCAAAAATATAAGATTTATTTTGACAAAGACAAATAAAAAATATAGACTTGTGATTTTATTGTTTGTGCATGTGAACGCAATCACAAGTTCGGCGTAATCAATATTATAATAATATGTAAAACCATTGAAATAAGAAGAATAAGTTGTTTATGAAGCATAAAGGAATTCCTGATGAAACTATCCGCAGATTACCTGTATATTTACGGGGCCTGATTTTTTTGCAGGAAGGCGGACAGGATAGAATATCCAGCAGCAAGTTAGGGGATTTTGTTGGTGTGCAATCATGGCAGATTAGAAAGGATTTTTCATATTTCGGGGAATTCGGTGTTCGCGGCGTAGGCTATGAAATTAAAAAGTTAATAGACGGGATAAAAGAAATATTAAAACTTAACAAGGTGCAAAATGCTGCTTTGGTAGGGGCGGGCAATCTTGGGTCCGCTATTTTGTCTTATCCCGGATTTGAATTATATGGTTTCAATGTAACCATGGCTTTTGATAATAATGCCAAAAAAATTGGAAAAAAAATAAAAAGTATTGAAATAATGGACGTTTCCAAACTTGATATCCTGAAAAAGAAAAATGTTAGACTGGGTATAATCGCCGTTCCGAGAAGTGAGGCTCAGGAAATTGCCAACGCTCTCGTAAAAGCTGGCGTAAAAGGAATCCTGAATTTTTCTCCATGCTATATAATGGTACCCAAAAAAGTAAAGGTAATGACTATTGATATTGCTGGATATCTTGCAAGAATGCCGTATTATACTTTGAATGGATAGAAAATATTTGTGAGAAAGTACATAGTTAATCAGGAATGATTGAAAAATTATAGGGAACACAAATGAGTATTAAGAAAATTGCAAAAAAAGAATTAGGACTTCTTGTGGATGAGTTGATCCGCACGACAAAAGTCTATGGTGTGAAGGCTAAAGGCGACAGGTTCGATTTTGATCTGCTTGATTCATCAACGGAACTCAAACTTGATTACGATGTTACTTTGCAGCCTCCGAAGAAATTTTTCCAGCCTCCTTGCGAAACACTCGTAACATATCAGGGCCAGGGCAATTACAAGTCAGAATATGACTGTGAGAAGTTCGTTCTTCTCGGAGTTCATCCGTATGATATGATTGCCATTAACCAGATGGATACGCTGTTCAGCCAGGATAATTACGACAGCCATTATTTTGCACGACGCAATAATGCGACAATCGTAGCATGTGATGTTGTAACACCATCGAAGAATGTATTTGCTTCATCGATGAACACCGCGGTTGTCGAAAAAGGCTTTGACGTTCTTTTGACTGATATCGGTGATAGCTATGTTGCACAAGCCGCTACAGAAAAAGGCGAACAATTACTTGCAGGTGTAAAAAACGCCGCAGACGCAAGTGATGCTGATTTGAAAAAACGTCAGGGTGTCTGGGACAAGAACAAGAAAGATTTGAACAAGCATGAATTGAAATGCAGCCCTTCATATTTACCGAAACTGCTCGAACGTGCTTATGATAATCCGATTTGGGAAGAGAAAGCCAAAACATGTTTTTCATGCGGCTCATGTAATCAGGTCTGCCCGACATGTTATTGTTTTGGTGTTCAGGACGATGTTAACTGGGATCTTACAAGCGGTAAACGCGAAAGATTCTGGGACGGCTGCCTGCTCGATGGCTTTACAAAGGTCGCCGGCGAACATGAATTCAGAAAAAACAGGGAAGACCGTTTCCGTCACAGATTATACAGAAAAGGTAAATACGTTCCGTCAAAAATCGGCGGCGAAATTGCCTGTGTCGGTTGCGGCAGATGTGTCGGTGCTTGCCTGCCGGACATTGCGAATCCCGTTAATGTTTACAATAAACTAATAGATGATATTGGAATAATTTAAATTAGGAGCAATTTTAATGTGTGATTGTTGTGC
>JAFGPS010000116.1 GCA_016936075.1 Sedimentisphaerales bacterium
GAAGAGAAATGCGACATTATCCAACTCTGAAAAAAACAAGAAAGCTATGGAGATTAAAACATGTTGCTTAAAGTCCCGCCATTCATAGCTGTCCCTATTTTTCCCCTATTTTTTCCGAAGGTTTTAATCTTTGTATTTCTACTTCTACCATTTCATTATTTACATCGAACCCTGCATCTTCGAGTAGAAGCGAGAAGGTTAAGTTCATAACGCGTCCATTGTCACGGAACAACTCAGGATGAAAATAAGAACAGTAAACCAGTTTAACCTTTTTGCCTTGTCTGTACTTAGGAACTGTAATAGCACAAGCCTGTTTCCATGGCCCAAATGGGTTTTCGGCAGAATAGAAACGTATTTTACGTGGATGGAGGATATCACTTGAGGAAGCAAAAATATATTTGTTGAGATATTCATTCCAGGCAACTGAGACTTGGCCATATATGTTTTTCAGAAATAATACTTCTTCGTTTTTATCAGGATCGAAACTGGGTCCCTGCCCACAGTAAAACTGGTAACCATCAGGATTTTCAATCTCTGTGGGACGTACCCTTGAAAGCCATAATCCTTGTCGGCCATGTCTTTTATCAACATCGAAAAGATATATCCAATCGTTGGTCATAACGATGGCAGCGGGAGCCACGGGGAAACACCAACCTTCCGGAGTTTGAATACGTTTGTGAATGTTCAATGGCTGCGTCGAATAAGCTAAACCAGAACTTGCGTTTCCAAAATCCCACATTCCTTTTCCTGTTAACTCTATCAAAGAATAATAGATATATGATCTACCGTTGACATAAATTCCACTAAGAGGCCAAATACGATAACGGTTCCAAGATTCTCCCGGCAGAAAGTCAATCGCCTGGGCAACTTGACCATCTTGGTCTGTAAAAAAAAGCAACACGGGAGGTAAGTTTTCAACTTCGCTTAACTGAGCGACTGCACAGGACACGGCTCCTCCAGCAAAATGTGGGCTTCCAGCATTGTCCCGTGTTCCCCTGAAAGTGTCTCCGAAACACCAAATTGATCCACCATGTATTTTATACGAAAAGCCACCATCTTGGGATATAATTGAAGCCTTTGCATGTCCTTGGTTCCAAACCGACTCAAGGAAGTTGCTGTGAACAACACAGAAGCTTTCACATTTCCTTAAGGAAGTGCTTGTGCAACCGAAAAATGATGCTGTTATAAATACTAAGATAGCTACTTTGAGATATGAAGTAAGGTTCTTTACTGAAATATAAAGCATATTATTTTTTTCGCTCAACAAGTGAACTATTTTTTATTGTCAATGTAGGATAATATATCACATATCCTAAACTTGTCTATATGATAACCTATACCCCTACCCATAGTCAAAACAGAAAACTGCTCAAACTTAGGGCTGGGTGCACTTCAAGTTTGTAGGTAGATTTTTTAGGCCGCTAAAGGCTTGACAAAGATATTTTACTTTGCGACTCTGTGCCTGTGTGCCTATGTAACTATTATTTATATAAACAAAGCCAATTTTTATGCTTTAATTTTTGCTGTAGAAAAAATGAATGGAACGCCGAATAATTAATATAATAGTCAATATTGAAAAGAAGTATTCGTTTTTTTAAAAGCTGTTATTTCTATTGACTTTTATATAAAAATTTAGTATAAAATAGGTAGTTTGCGGGTTAACCCCTGCAATGTTTGTATTGGTGGCTTATGTTTGAAAGAACCGATACCCGTACTTAAGGGAAATCAGGTCTTATTGGATCGAACATGCCTACTCGATAGGACTTTCGGACAAGAGCAACGATTGCCCACCTTGTAGTAATGGGTTCTTTTCAAACGCCGTCTTACGGCATATGTGGAGGAAACCTCGCTTAAAACTTAAAAAGGGCCTGTTATACGGGCCTTTTTTTTTATATATGCACCTCGTATCATTTCTGAGCTGAATAATTCATTAACCGCAGTGAACGCTAAGAAATAATATAATAAATTCTTATATACATATATATTACATTAATTGTATTTTGAAGATTACTAATAACGTTTATTGCAGACAGCTATAGTTGCGATTTACTCCTAATTGTCATAAGTCTTTATCTCACAATTATCTCTGCGTTCTCAGCAAACTTGCCATTAAAATATTTGATATAATTATCAAAAAAGTTTTAGGACCTAAAAAACATATCTTTTAATCTTTTTTTTAAGGTAAAGCCGAAATTGATAATTGACGATTAGTAAAGGTCACAAGTAATATATTATTATAATTATGGAGGCTAAGATATGGCAACTGTGCGCAGCTTTACTGTTGTGCCTGCATTGAAAGAACCGTTAACGGATCTTGAAATAATCGCTGGTAATATGTTTTGGACATGGAATTCTGAATTCATTGAATTGTTCAAAAGAATTGATAGCAATTTATGGGCGGCTTGCGGTCATAATCCAATAAAATTGCTTGGTAGTGTTTCTCAGGAAAAACTCGATAGCTTAGCTGAAAACGTTGGTTTTATGAACCACTTGAAGCGGGCATCAGAGAAGCTCCAATCATATTTGGCAACTCCAGCATGGTACACAAAGGCCTGCCCGGATAGCATAGAAGACGAGACAATCGCATACTTCTGTGCAGAATTCGGTATTCATGAATGCCTTCCGATTTATGCCGGTGGTTTGGGAATTTTGGCAGGTGACCACCTTAAAAGTGCATCAGACCTCAATATTCCACTGGTTGGAGTCGGCCTTCTTTATCAAAAAGGTTATTTCCGTCAATATCTGAACGTTGACGGCTGGCAGCAGGAAATATACGTAGAAAACGATTTTTATAATATGCCGATGGAGCTTATACGCCAGGAAGACGGTAAGCCGCTTACGATAAGCGTAGAATATCCCGGCAGAAATGTTTTTGCTCAAATCTGGTCAATTCCAGTTGGAAGAGTAAAATTATACCTGCTCGATACAAATATCCCGACGAACTCCCCTATCGACAGAATGATAACAAGCAGTCTTTACGGAGGCGACAAAGAATTACGAATTCGCCAGGAAATACTGCTCGGTATCGGCGGCCTTAAAGCTTTATATGCTATGGGAATTAATCCTACTGTATGTCACATGAACGAAGGTCACGCAGCGTTTATGGCCCTCGAAAAAATACGCCAGTTGAGACAGAACGGCAATATGAGTTTCGAAGAAGCTGTAGAAGCTTCAAAAGCAGGCAATGTTTTCACAATACATACACCTGTTAAAGCGGGTCTCGACGAATTTCGTGTTGAATTGATGGACAAATATTTTGGTCATTATTTCTCATCGCTCGGTATTGATAGAGAGAGATTTTTATCGTTGGGTAGGATATTGAAAGATGACCCGGAAGAGCCATTCAAAATGCCGGTTCTTGCATTAAAACTCAGCAATTATTCAAATGGCGTTAGCGAATTACACGGCGAAGTCTCAAGAGGAATCTGGGGAAGCATGTGGCCGGGAGTTCCGACAAAAGAAGTACCGATAACTTCAGTAACAAACGGAATTCACCTCGAAAACTGGCTCGCCGACGAAATGGAATCTTTGTACGAAAAATATGTTGGTCCAAGTTGGGCTGACGAGTCTATGGAGACATCAATTTGGGATGCTATCGACCAGATTCCCGACGAAGAGGTCTGGAGAATACATCAGCGTTGCAAAGAGAATTTGATCGTTTTCGCACGCAACCGCTTAAAGGCACAAATGCAGCGTCGCGGAACTTATCATACTGAATTGAATCATGCTGAGGAAGTCCTTGACCCGGAAGCACTTACAATCGGTTTTGCAAGAAGATTCGCCAGTTATAAAAGAGGCCATCTCTTACTGAGAAATCCTGAAAGACTTATAAGATTGCTCACAAACACCGACAGACCGATACAGTTTATCTTCGCAGGTAAAGCACACCCAAAAGATACTGAAGGTAAAGATATTATTCGTCAGATTGTTAATTTCGCAAATAAGAGTGACGTTAAACGCCGCATAATATTCCTTGAAAATTACGATATGGATATTGCACGTTTCCTCGTTCGCGGCGTAGATGTCTGGCTAAACAATCCAAGAAGACCTATGGAAGCCAGTGGTACCAGCGGTATGAAAGCTGCTGTAAACGGCGTACTCAATATGAGTATCTCTGATGGCTGGTGGTGCGAAGGTTATGTTGAAGACGGCGGATGGATTATTGGTTCGAGTGAAACTTATGACAATCTCGAATATCAGGATAACGTTGAAGCACAAACAATATATGATATGCTCGAAAACGAGGTTATACCACTGTTCTACACAAGGTCAGCGGACAACCTGCCGAGAGCATGGATACGCAGAATGAAAAATTCTATTAAATGGATCGCACCAAGATTCAATACACATAGAATGTTAGCTGAATATACAGACAGGTTCTACAAACCTTCTATAGTAAAAGCCATCGATTTCTCTAAAGAGGATTTCTCAAAAGCAAGGGAATTTACAAGATGGAAACAGGAAATCAAAAATGCCTGGTCCGGAATTTCAGTCAAGGACGTCCAAATGAATTCTAATGCTGATGTCAGCAATATACAGGAAGAGCTAAACCCGAAAGAACGTCAACTCAAGGTTGGTTCGGAATTATCAGTAAGAGCGTTGATAAATCTTGGCCGAATCAATCCGAGTGATGTCTCAGTCGAGCTTTACTACGGCCCCGTCGATAACTGGGAAAATATCCAGGAAGGTTGCGTCGCACCTATGACTTATGGCCAGCCCGCAGAGCAGAATGGTGAGTACTGGTTCACAGGCTCGATGGAATGCAAGGCGACAGGCCAGCACGGCGTATCGATTAGAATTCTGCCGAAACATCCTGACCTGGTAAATCCTTACGAGATGGGTTTGATTTTATGGGAAGCATCAAATTAAACAAAATTTGACTATAGATATTAATTAGAAGACGCCGTGAGCGCAGAGAAATAATGTTATTAGTAATCGCCTTTTCATTTATCTCTGCATTCACGGCGTAATTGTTTTTTTATATACTTCGCAGATTTGTAGGCCCCACGGGCTCCGAGGGAGATGGGCTTTGGCCAATACGGTTAAATCATATGAGGAGATATCAGAGTCATAAACAAAATATTTCTTTGCAATTCCTCAAACTCTTTAATAAATTATAGTAGTGGTGCGAATCGTTCACATGAAAGGAATTTTATGCGAGAAAGAATAACATATATTGAATCAGATTGTAACCGAGTAGAGTACAGGCAAAAAGCACTATGTCTATTATTGTTAGCTTTCCTCTTGTCATCAACTCCCTCTGCTATCTACAGTAAGACACCGAAACCACAGGCTAAACCCGTTAGGGTTCTCTTTGTTGGTAATAGTTATACATCTGTTAATAAATTGCCTTTAGTTGTCATGGCGTTGGCTCAAGCCAAAGACATTGACCTTGCCTGCAATATGTCAGTAGCAGGCGGAGCAACACTCGAAAACCATCTGAAAGGAGAGAAAGAGCTAAACACTCTCGAAATGATTAAGTCCGGCAAGTATAATACAATCGTATTACAGGATCAAAGCCTGCGTCCAATCAAAAGTCCAAAGTTGACTATTAAAGATATTGGGCAATTCTGTGAGTCAATAAACGAATCGGAAATCACACCATACCTTTTTATGACATGGGCTCGTGAGGGAAATCCTCAAACGCAAGAGTTATTGAAAAAGACTTTTGAGCAGGCGTCCAAACAGTATGGCGCTAAGGTAGTCCCGGTTGGAATGGCCTGGCAGCGTGCTCTTAAGCAAAAATCAGATATTGAACTTTATGACGAAGATGGAAGTCACCCATCAGAGTTGGGAACATATCTCTCTGCCTGCGTTTTCTTTTCTGCTCTCACTGGTGAAAGTCCAAAAGGATTGGCCAAAGAGATAAGAATTACAGATGAAACAGGTAAAACAGTTTTTCTATTGAAAATCAGCAAGCAAAATGCAGAGTTTTGCCAGCAAGTGGCCGAGCAGACAATGAAGGAGTTTACTTCTGAGCAGAAATGATAATCGAGAATTGAAACAGTGTCAGGTACATTTTTTATTACGAAATGTAAAAATAATCGGTTAATATAAAAATTATAAACGCCGTGGGCGCAGAGAAATAAAGTTATTAGTAATGGCATTTCGATTATCTCTGTGTTCCCGGCGTTCTTGCTATACAACACGAGCAACGGTAATATATTCGAATTAACCTTAATCTTTTGCACGCTCGTTTAATAGCTCATAAACCACAAAACCGTCACTCAAATATTGAAGAAAGACTAAGCCCCTTCAATACAAAACCTAACAAGAAAGAGAATAAAACTAAAAATTAGTAACTATGGGGCTGTTGAAAAACCACAGAAATCGGCATGACTGGAAATTAATAACGGCATTTTCAAAACATCAATGCGTATCGCTTGTCACTCACCATGTCATGTTTTGATTTTTTCAACAGCCTCACTATCCCCATTAATATTGATTAATTAGGATTTTTAAAAGCTGCAGAATAAGTGATATATTAGATTTCTAACTTCACTAATATCGGGAAATGGTCTGAAAATCCATCAATATCAACACCACTTTTAGCTGAGGGTCGGCTAAATTTTCGAGCTTTACCTCCATCGGCTTTTAATATGTCAGGTTTATATAATTCTACACTTTCTTGTTTAACTTTAATCTTACTTGCATTGCGTAACATACCATAGCTTACTAAAAATTGATCCAGCATATTCCAGTCACTATCAAAAAGATATGTTCCGGGATCATGTCCCTGCATAAGAGGCCACATAAGATTTAGCATATGACCGGAATGGGAGTATCTTACTCTTCCAGGATCTCTCGTACCTAACAAATATTCCTGCATAGCCCTATTAAATGGCTCATCATTAAAATCACCCATTGAAATGATAGGAAGTTCATTATCAACATCAAGCATCTGTGAGACAATATATGCGAGTGTTTCACCGGTTAGCATTCTAAATGGTTCGGACGAATATTGTCCGGAACTACGAGATGGCCAATGGTTTGCGATAGCCACAAATTCAGCATTTTTACCTATTACTTTAAGACGTATCCAGAATATATCACGTGTTGCGGTCCTTTTGATTACAACTTGATGATCTTTCGCTAATACTGATAATTCTTTCTCATCATAGATAAAAGAAATATCGATTCCTCTTGCATCTGGAGATTGATGAGCTGCAATTTCATATTTCCTATTGGGATTATTGATAGCACCAGCTAACATCTTTAATACTTCCTCATTCTCGATTTCACAAACACCAAGCAAGGCTGGACCCTCATCGTTAAACATTGATTTTATAATTTTGGCAAGTTGAGATATTTTTTTGTCTCTAAGGTTCGCCGTCCAGCCTTTAAGTTCTGATTTCAACTTTGATTTAAGTTCAGGTGGACGCAGAGCATTTTCATGATCAAATAAATTTTCGAGATTCCACCATGCAATATTTAATGTTGACATTGTGACCTCCAATATTTTAATCAATATTAATAAATTTGAAACCTCACGAACCGGACAATGATTCATGACACATTAAAACCCTTTGATTCAAAAATGGATCTGACACCCTTTCAATTCCTAAATCCCTTTCTTTCAGGGTATACATACCAATTTATATTTTTGCCCATTAAAAGGTGTAGAATATTTGGAGTTATCTAAAAAGTCAGTCTTTATATCATTCAATATTTGATTTAATACGTCACATGCTTCTTGTTTGTAAATTTTCTTATACCTATATTTTTGTGATTTATCATCAGTAACTGTAATAACTAATGAACCTGCTTCAAATGATAATATAAATTTTATAGTTTCAATTTGCATACACATAATTTATTCTCCTATCAATTATTAAAATCATAGTAGTTTACAAAAGAAATATTTTTATTTTCAAAATATCAATCTTTTAATCTTATGACTTTAAGCTCTTCAAGGATTTGTTCTAAGATGCCTTGTTCCGGATATTCTATTTTAAAATCCGTATTAATTTCAACTTCCTTGTCTTTTAATTTTTCTACTAAATCATTGGGATCAATATTATCTACCTCTTTTTGATATATGTAGACAAGTTTTGATGTCATCTCTCCATATTTCGTATTTGGATCTTCTACTATGTCCAACTTATATATCATGGGCAATTTGTCTATTTCTTTTGATAATTTCATTTTCGATTCTACATTTCTAACTTTTTTATCAAATTCAAAAGTAACCTCTATTATTCCAGGCTTTGGTACATTACTTGCGTCTTCTCTATATTCTTTACAAGTGACCTCTGATATTTTTATTACTTTTTTTTCTGGAACTGACAAATCTGCGTTTAATATATTATAGCAAAGCTCTCCAAAAGCTTTTTTTTGTTCTTTACATTTTAATAATATATAGTAATTCTTACCATTAAATCTTCTTCTTATTACTTCAATCTCTTGTAAATCATCAGGGACTCTTCCTTCTAATATTAATTTATCTGCTGCATTTTTGTAGAGATCGTAAATAGCTGAATTGTTATAAACAGGTTCAGCCACTAACTTAAGAGCATTAGTTTGTTTGGATTCTGCACTAAAACCGAATAGATCATCAATTACCGAAGAAGATTCATTTCTATTGGAGCTAATCCCGCCGGATTTGTTTAATGTTACTGTACCTTCAATCGTTTTATATTTTATATGTATCATTGGATAACCTTCCCTGCAACGAATCAGGTTATCAACAATCTGTTCTTCTGTGAGTTTCAGGATTGTCTCACGAATACTTGATTGTTCTCTATGATGGGTTTGGGCAATACATCCTGATAATATAAGCATTAAAAAGACATTAAGTAGAAATATTGCTATTTTATTATGATTTGCCTTACTCATAATTTCACCTCCAACAATTTATCTTTTACTATGACAATAAATAGTTCTCAAATATATTTTTGAAAGAAATTTCAATTTTCAGTTAAATCTATATATTGGTGAATACAAAACGATTTAACATTTATTATGTTCAGTTATCTATTCCCATATTCTGCATTTCGTCCTTTTCAGCGGTTTGCAAAAAGCAACGACAAGCACTTGATTAAATTATTTTCTCATAGCTCTAAACGTCAGGATATCTTCACTATTTGTATTTTATACCTTCACTTTTTAAGGATGCAACAACATAATTAAATATATCCATATATTTTTATTATATTTTTTACAAAATATTCATTAACCGCAAAAAACGCTGGATACTCAGGGGATTTTGTAGTTATTAGTGTATTATGGATTGTGTATGGATGTATATTTTTCTTAAGGTTCTTGTACTGCTATCTGCATACTTCTTGTTTTTTATGCATTTTCTTGAAAGTAATTCCCATAACATGTTGTTATATAAAATCTTATATTCACTTTCACAATGCAAGAACTTTAAATATAATTCGTTCTCCCGCCACAGTCGGATAAACTATCTCGGTGATAAATAAAACAGAGTTAAATTAATCGTTTTCAGACTCGGAGAAAAGCTCGTAAACTTCATCTGCAGAAGTTGCATTTTCGAGCTTTGTCTTGAACTCTGCATCCATCATGAGCCTGCTTATAGCGGCTAAGGCCTGAATGTGAAGACCTGTCTGGGTTGTTGGAGAAACCAGGAGAAAGATAATTTTTACCGGCTTGCCATCGATACTTTCGAATTCTATTGGTTTGTTTGCTATCCCGATTGCCATGACAAGCTCTTTCGTTTCGCTGGATTTGCCGTGCGGAATTGCCATGCCGGCCCCGATCCCGGTACTCTGAGTTCTCTCTCGCGTCAGTACTGCCTCAAGTACGGCATCGCGATTTGTAAAAAAACCTTTGGCATCGAGAATATCTATTAGTTCAGTTATTACGGATTCTTTGTCTTTGTTTTCAACCGGAACTTTGACACAGTCCGAATGTAATATTTGTGTTATTAACATTATTTATATCCAAATAGTTAAACAAGTCATACCCTTAGCATTATATCCAAAGATGTAGTTTATGATATGTTTTTTACGGAAAACACTTATTTTTTTGGTATTATTTCGATTATCATATCTAAACTGAACTTTTTTTAATCTTTACATATATGGATTTCAGCGTTAAAATCAAGGTTTCTATTGGAACTTATTATCCATAAAAGGTTTAAATCATGGAAAAAATACAACTATATGATACTACTCTTCGAGACGGTATGCAGGCCGAAGGCGTGAGCTTTTCGCTCGAAGACAAACTTTTAATCGCAAAAAGCCTCGATAAACTTGGTTTGGATTATATCGAAGGAGGTTATGCAGCCTCCAATGCCAAGGAAATGAAGTTTTTTGAAGAAGTCGCAAAGCTCGGACTTAAACATTCAAAAATCGCGGCGTTCGGAAATACTCGCAAAGCAAAATCTACAGTCGAAGATGACAGGTCGCTCAATGCTATGCTCGCCTGTAAGACCCATGCAGCAACCCTGGTCGCCAAAACATGGGACTTGCATGTAAAAGATGTTTTGAATTGTTCGCTCGATGAAAATCTAAAAATCTGTTCGGAATCTGTAGAATATCTCAAGAAACACGGCCTTGAAGTAATTTTCGATGCAGAGCATTTCTTCGACGGATACAAGAACAATCCCGAATTTGCTATGAAAGTTCTGGAAGCCGGAGCTAACGCTGGCGCAACCGCACTTGTATTGTGCGAAACAAACGGCGGCTGCCTGCCAATCGAAGTTTACGAAATTACTAAAAAAGTCTGCGAACAATTCAGCGGCTTGACTATCGGAATTCATACACACAATGACACAGATTGTGCAACCGCAAACAGCCTTGCAGCGGTACGGGCCGGCGCAAGACATGTGCAGGGAACTATAAATGGTTTGGGTGAAAGATGCGGCAATGCAAATCTCTGTATTCTTGCGCCGAATCTTGCATTAAAACTCGGTTATGATGTCCTCGATTCGGAAAAACTCAAAACACTCACAGAAGTGTCACGAAGTATTTTTGAAATTGCAAACATCACACCAATAATGAGTATGCCTTATGTAGGTGAAAGCGCATTTGCTCATAAGGGTGGTCTGCATATCGATGCGCTGAGAAAAAACAAGAAAACTTACGAACACATTTCTCCCGAATTAGTTGGCAACGAAAGACGCTTTCTAATCTCGGAGCTTAGCGGCCGCTCAACTGTTCTCGGCAAGCTCGAAAAAGCCAAAATTACCGAAGACAAACAACTTGCAAGTGATATTTTGAATCGTGTCCAGGACCTTGAGAACCAGGGCTACCAGTTCGAATCAGCAGACGCCAGTTTCGATTTGCTTGTCAAAAAAGTAATGGGAACATATAAGACACATTTCGAACTTATAAAATATTATGTTAATACCGAGAAACGCGCATCGGGAGAGATAGTGACAGAGGCGACTATCAAACTCAGGATTGGCGACAAAACCGAACATGTAGTTGGTGATGGTGACGGCCCGGTCAACGCACTCGATGCCGCTCTGCGAAAAGCATTGAAGAATTCCTATCCAACTATTAAAGATTTACATCTGATTGATTATAAAGTTCGTGTCGTTAATGCCAAAGCAGGAACAGCCGCAAGAGTTCGAGTAATAATCGAATCAAGGGACAAAAACTCTATCTGGGGAACAGTAGGTGTATCTGAAAATATAATCGAAGCATCATGGCAGGCTCTTGTCGATTCAGTCGAATACAAACTGCAAAAAGATTATCTGTAGTGGCATTTATTCGTATTCTGTCATTGCAGTAATAACGATAAACCCGCCGGGTCCTGATGCCTACGGTCTGTTTTTTTCAGTGAACTTAATAATATTGTTCATCATTTCAACAGATTCTGAAGGATATTTACCTGCCGCACTTTCGGCTGAGAGCATAACATAATCGGTCCCGTCAAGAATCGCGTTTGCCACGTCTGTAACTTCTGCGCGTGTCGGCCTGCTATGCTCGGTCATGTGCTCGAGCATCTGGGTCGCGGTAATTACAAACTTCTTAGCTTTATTACATTTTTTTATAATGGTCTTCTGTATTATAGGTACTTCATAAATCGGTAATGATACACCCATATCGCCGCGCGCAATCATGATACCGTCACAAACTTTAATTATCGAATCGATATTATTAATTGCCTCACGGTTTTCTATTTTCGCTACGATTTTGCATTTCGGAAGCTTAGGCTTTAACAATTCAGCGGCTTCGAGAACATCATCTTTATTTCGTACAAAGGATAGCGAGACAAAATCGACTTTCTGCTCAATTCCAAACTCCAGGTCCTTTTTATCCTTTTCGGTCATGCAGGTAAAATTCAGTTTCACATCGGGAATATTTATTCCTTTTCGCTCTTTTAAAACACCGCCTTCGATAACTATCGCTTTGAGGCTTTTTCCTGAGACGCTTTTGACCTTCAGGCTCATATTGCCATCATCGATAAAAATCATCTGGCCGGGTTTAATTACGCTCAAATCTCCTTCGTAATCGAAAGGAATTGTCTTTGCTCCCTGCGCATCTTCTGCATTGCTTAGCCAGACAGTGGTTCTATTGACTAAGATTCTTGTGTTTTCACCAGTAAAACGCCCTACTCTTATTCGGAATCCTTCGAGGTCCTGCATTATGCGAACGTGTCTTCTGTATTTTTTATTTAATTGTCGAACGAGATTAATACGTCCAACATGTTCTTCGTAATTTCCGTGCGAAAAATTCAGTCTGACAACGTCGAGACCGGCCTCGAACATTTTGCGAAGAACGGTATAACTATTGCTTGCGGGACCTATTGTGGCAACGATTTTTGTTTTCGGCATAAATTAACTCCATTTACAGCATGGGCTGAAGCCCATCCTACAATCTGATTTCCTAAGAAACTAATCTAACTTTCTAATACGGTTGAGTGGCAGCCTCAAGCGAAGCTTGGGGATGGCTATAGTACTATAAATACCATCCCCATCCTGATAAAAAACGATCAGGATGAGGCTGCCACCCCAGTGAAATTATACTCATTAAAATCCATAAAACTCTTAAATTTAATCAAGCTTACGAATACGTACTTCGATACCTGAATCCTTCAATAATCCAACTATTATACTTGTATCCGTCTGGCCGAAATGATAGGGATAAAGAATCTTCGGCTTTACGACTTTCGCTGCCTCTGCTGCCATTTCAGGACTCATCGTATAAGGCAAATTCATTGGCAAAAACGCAATGTAAATATCTTTAAGGTTTTTCATCTCAGGAATATTTTCCGTATCACCCGCGACATAGACTTTTTTATCGCCGAAAGTAATTACATAGCCGTTACCCTGGCCTTTTGGATGAAACCTTGTTGCCGGGTCAAGATTGTATGCTGGAACTGCTTCGATTTCCAATCCATCGATAGAATTTACATCTCCGTTTTTCATTACAATACCACCGGGAACTTGTGCGGCACAGGTTTTTGTTAATATAATTTGCGTATTGTCTTTTTTGATTATATCAATAGCTTTGGTATCGAGATGGTCGCCATGTTCGTGTGTGATTAAAATCAAATCGGCTTTTGGCAATTTAGTATAGTCAGCTTCCCTTGTAACCGGATCAATATGAATTACTTTCCCTGCAAATTCAAACATTAATGTTCCGTGTCCGATAGCGGTAATTTTCAAGTCGCCCTTGTTTGTTTTAATCGTATCCATTTCAATTCCCTGTTCAGAAATAGTTGGTTTTTGTTCAACACTGCTTTCGCCTGAAGCAGCAGCATTTTGTGATTCGGCATTGCATGAGCCGGCGAATACTGCCAATAATACCACAATAGAGATAAACCCTGCTTTTTTCATTTTAATCTCCTTAAAAATATTACAAACTACCTAACATTTTTTCATTTTTCGACATTATACTAACAACAGAAGTTAATAGCAAAATATAAAAAGTTTCAAGCTGCATAATAAACTTTTTTCGTAATGTTTTTTGCTTCCTTAACTGCACAAAGGTAATTATACTGATTACTATTATGAAGTATTAAGGAAGAATTAAATTCGGAGTACACTTTTATGTTTATCCTGCAAAAAAAAGGATTTTGGATATATCAAACGAATACAAAATTTCTAAAACATATGCTTTTAATACTGCTTCTGGGAGTATTATCTACAACTATTTATGCCCAGCAGGCTCAAAACTCAGATGTAAATTCAACTTCTCCTAAGGATGCCAACGCGGCTCAAAAATCGGTGTTAATAACATCAGAAATTGAAGTAACCAAATCTGCATCTACCACGCTGGAACAGATTCAATCCTATAAAAAAACAGCCGCTGAATTACCTGATCTGAATGCTGAATTGAAAGCAAAAATCGATGATATATACAACCAGGCACTTAATAATCTGAACCAGACTGATACTCTGACTAAAGCAAAACAAAATTATATAGACAGACGAAACAATGCAGCCGCAGATTTAGAAAAATTTAAAAATCAACTTGCACAACTGCCCACATTTGCAGAACCTGACATATCGCCGGATATTACATTAGCTGACGCAGAAAAGAAATTGGCGGATATTACATTAACTCTCGAGCAATCCAGAAAAGACGCGACTACACTGGAAAATGAACAAAAAAACCGTATTGAGCGAAGAACAAAAATACCAGAGGAATCTACATCAGCTAAACAAAAAATTGAAGAAATTCAAGCTGCCCTTGCAGCAACACCGGCTGAAAACCAGTCTCCCGAATTAACTAAAGCCAATAAGATTCTTGCAGAAGTACAACGGCGTACTTTAGAAGCAACTATTGATACCAATACAGAAGAGCTTCTAAGTTACGACGCGAGGAGGGATGTTCTTGCGACAAAAAGAGATATTGCGGCACGCCAATTAGCATACAACGAAAAACTAAGGGACTTTTGGCAGCAAAAGGTAAATACTCTTCGCCAAAACCAGGCACTGGCAACCAAAGCAGAAGCCCTCCGCGCAAAGGAAGAAACAAAATATTCAAATAAACTTATCCAGGAAATTGCCGAATATAATGTAACTTTGGCCAATCTTCAGGCGACTCTGGCCAAAAAGGTCGGAGACACCACACAGTATTCCGATTCAATACAGACTCAATATAATGACATCGATAAAGACTATAAGGAAGTTCAAAGGGAAATAAGTACTACCGGTAACAAAATCAGCGATGTCATGGGTATCAGGCTGCTTGCCAAAAGCAATGAATTGCCTGATATACAACAAAACCGGCGTCAAATCAAATCAAGACTAAAAGAAATATCCAACATACAGCTTGATTTAATGAAATATGAAAAAGATAGAACCGGGTTGAGTGACATTGACCAGTATGTTTCAAATTTAGAAATTGATCCGCCTGTAAGTGAATCCGAAGATAAAGCCATTCGGAACGAAGCAGTGACATATCTCCAAAACAGACGAAATATGCTCGATGCAATTACGGATTATTTAAGCCAATATACGACTATCCTGGCGACACTCGACGCAAGAGAAAACTCCTTTGTCAATATTGTTAATGAATATCAAAATTTTATAAACAAAAATATTCTATGGGTTAAAAGCAATACGAAACCAGGTATTAAAGATTTACGTGCTATTATTTCGTCAATCCAATGGCTTATCCATCCCCAAAACTGGAAACAGGTTATAAAAGTTATATGGAACAACGCCAGGCAGGTTCCTTTTGCCTATATTGCCATTATTCTTACATTTGTACTGGCTCACATTCTGCACAAAAAAATACATGTCTCAATTGTTGATCTTTCAATAAAGGTACTCGATATAAATACCGACTCTTTTATTCACACATTCAAAGTTTTTATTCTAACTATACTGCTGGCGATAAACTGGCCAATCCTTATTTTGTTTATACAGTGGCGTTTATCCCTTGATACATCCGGTTCGGAGTTTATTCTGGCACTTTCAGGCGGTCTGAAAGAATTAGCAATAGGTATCTTTTTATTTGAGATACTTTGTCACATGGCCATGCCCTCTGGCTTGATGCAAAACCACTTCCGTGTCAGGTCAGAATCACTTGATTTTGTTAGAAAACACATGCACTGGTTTTTCATTGTAATAATACCCCTTACATTTATCTTTCGAATACTTCAAATAGAACAACAGAATAATGACCTTTTCAATAATATATTGGGATTAATAATTTTTATTGTTATTCTCGTAATAGTCGCAATCTTTCTACTCAAACTGCTTCGACCAACTTCACCATTAGTCGATTCTTATCTCAAACGAAACCGTGATGGATGGATAGACCGTTTGCGATATATTTGGTATCCACTGTGCCTGATTCTGCCACTAACTTTTTCAGTGCTGGCTCTTATGGGATATTTTTACGCGGCATGGCACTTGTACGAAAAACTCATGTACACTATTGGACTTGTGTTCTTTGTTTTTATTTTCAAAGCCATGCTGACACGCTGGCTCATAGTAATACGGAAAAAACTTTCACTTATTGAAAGACAAAAACGTGATGAAGCAGCGGCTCTAAAAGAAGCAGCCGAAGCAAAAGAACCAAGTTCTACTGAAAATCCAAATGTTTCCCAGCCAGTCCAGAACAAACCGGAAAAAACTATTTTCGAAATTTCACAACAAACAAACAGGCTTATCAACGCGGCGGTATTTATACTGACATTAATTGGTTTATGGTATGTTTGGCAGGATGTAATTCCGGCTCTAAGCAAACTTGGTGAATTCGAACTGTGGAATACGACAACTGCCAAGGGAGACCCCCTGCCGATAACGATCGGCTCACTTTTAAAAGCGATTATAATTACTATAATGACTGTGGTTGTGGCACGTAACGTACCCGGATTGCTGGAAATAGTTGTGTTAAGAAAAATCCCGATAGACGCCGGAGGACGTTTTGCGATTACTACTGTTAGCCGATATATAATTGTAATAGTTGGTTTGGTTATGGCGTTTACTGAAATTGGAATCGGATGGTCGAAAGTCCAGTGGCTCGTTGCGGCAATGACAGTTGGGCTTGGTTTCGGTCTCCAGGAAATATTCGCTAATTTCATAAGCGGCCTGATTATTCTTTTCGAGCAGCCGGTTCGTGTAGATGATGTAGTTACCGTCGGAGATATAACCGGAACTGTTTCAATGATAAAAATCCGAGCTACTACAATCAGGAAGTGGGACCAAACAGAGCTTATCGTTCCAAACAAGGAATTTATCACGGGCAGGCTCACAAACTGGACGCTTACTGATAAAATTTTAAGAAGAGATTTTGTTGTAGGAATTGCCTACGGCTCAGATATTAAAAAAGCTGAAAAATTATTATACGAAGTTGCCGCCGCGAATCCCTACGTTCTCGAAAATCCCAAACCAGTTGTTATTTTCAAAGAATTCGGAAGCAGTTCGCTTAATTTCGAACTAAGGATTTTTATTACAGGAATGGATCATTATCTCACAATCTGGCATGATATTAATTGTGCAATAGACGATGCCTTCCGAAAAGCTAAAATTGAAATCGCATTCCCGCAACAAGATATTCATATTCGTTCGGTACATACGAATATCCCTTTAGATATCGAAAAGAATCTTTAAAGAAATACTTCCTATAAGTTTATATATCAATTATTACTTCACAACTTTAATTGTTGCAGTAGAATCAGGTAGTCCAGCAGAACTTGCTTTAAGCTTGATACTTCCAGTGCTTTGTTTACTTTTGATAACTACCAGCGCACGTCCATGCCAGGCTTTACGTGAATTACCAACATATGAATCAAGGTCTTTTAAGTTAGCGTTATCTACTGCGACAATAACTCCCGGTCCTTCCACTTTGAACTCGAGCCGGTTTTCTGCATTGGGATTTATATTCCCGCTCTCATCGGTTATTTCCACTGTAACAAATGACAAATCCTGGCCGTTAGCTAATATTTGTGTTCGGTCCGGAATCAATTTTATTTTAGCAATGTCACCGGCAGTTTTTAGAATTGTAGATTCTACTTCTTTGTCACCTTCTCCCCCTACTGCCTTTATCACGCCAGGATTGTAAGGTAAAGTAAACGCAGCTTTAAATTCCTGCTCTTTAGTTGTTGGTTTTTCTCCAATAAGTTCATCGTTAAGATATAACCTAACCTTGGAATATTTTGAATATACTTCAACCTGTATATCTTTTCCTTCATGTCCGGGCCATGTCCAGCTTTCCCATGTAGGCCAAATAGACCACGCTGTTAGCCCGATTCGGCCGTTGTCAGGATTAGGTTCCCGTACCGCCATATATAGCTTCTCGGTATCGTTATACAACATACTCCTATAGTGCGATATAGGTTTTCTCCAACCAGTCAAATCGATATCGCCACAGTAAGCGCCATGCCACGGATATAAATCTGCTTGGTAATGTTCGCCGCGTGTTTCACCGGGATAGTAGAACCTGCCAATCCCTGATTCACCTAAATAATCCATAGCCGTCCAGACAAAATCTCCAATAATATAACTATGGTTCTGTATTATATCCCAGTAATAGAATGCATCCTTAGGATATGATTCAGTACTAACAATAATCCGGGAAGGAACTCTTTCATGATCGGATACCGCACGCTGCAACTGATAATTATAACCACAGACATCATGAGCGGCCATCAGAGGATCGAATACACTCCAACCCTGACTCCATGTTGTCATAGCCGAAGTCACCGGGCGGGTCGAATCAATTTGCTTTATACAGTTGACAAGCTTTTTTGCGGTTTCAATTGCTTCGGGCTTCGTTCTTTCTATAATTTCATTACCTACGCTCCACATGATGATAGAAGGATGATTTCTATCGCGTAAAACCATTGATTCAACATCACGCTGCCACCACTCATCAAAATACTTCGAATAATCGTGAGGCTTTTTACTGTCCCTCCAGCCGTCAAACGATTCATCCATAACAAGAAGACCCAACCTGTCACAAGCATCCAAAAATGCTTCTGAAGGTGGATTGTGAGAAGTTCGAACTGCATTGAAACCGGCTTGTTTTAGTAACTCAACTCTTCTCTCTTCTGCGCGGTCATAAGCGGCGGCACCTAAGCTACCATTATCATGATGAACACAGCCGCCATTTATAATCACTTTTTCCCCGTTAAGTTCAAAACCATTTTCTGCACTGTACTTGATTGAGCGTATTCCAAAGGTATTTTGGGAGATATCAATCGCTTCGTTTTCATGTATTATTGATATCTTCGCCTGATACAGATTAGGAGTTTCCGGTGTCCATAACAAAGGATTATTTACTGTAATGGATTGGACTACTTCTTTTTCATCATTTGCCTGTAATTCAATTTTGACTTCATCGCTACCTGCACTTTTATCATTCTTACCCGTAAGCTGTGTCGAAATAATAATACTTTGCGGCAATGCAGTCTCGTTTTTCACAAGTGTTTTTATCTGGACGGCCGCTTTTTCAGAGCTTACTTCGGAAGTTGTAATTCCTACGCCCCACCGGTCAATATGAATCGGTTCGGTAACAGAAAGCCATACATGTCTATAAATGCCGGAGCCAGTGTACCAGCGACAATTTATCTGCTGGGAATTATCGACTCGCACCGCAATAATATTATCTTCGTTATATTTTAAATATGGAGTCAGGTCGTAATTAAAAGAAGTGTATCCATAAGGATGTACTCCGAGGGACTGGCCGTTGATAAAAACTTCGGAATTCATATAAACGCCTTCGAAGTAAATCGAAACGTGTTTCCCCTGCCATGATGAAGGAACTTCGAATGTTTTTCGATACCAACCTATACCGGCAGGAAAATAACCGCCATCGCCGCCCATTGGATTTTCTTGATCCAACTTACCTTCGATACTCCAATCATGCGGCAAATCAAGGCTTCGCCAGTTTTCATCATCAAAATCATTAGAAACAGCAGATGGAAAATCTCCCAATTCGAATTTCCAGCTATAATCGAAAAGTTGTTTTCGCTCTATATTTTCCTGCAGTTTGGCGTTTCCAGCCATACAACCTCCGGTAAGCAATATCGCTAATGTTAATAATCTTGTAACATTATACATATGATCTTCTCCTATTTATCATACATGATTGTCATTTGAATTGTTGGTATACCAAAAATTTTTTAATAAAACAACTTCATAAATCTTTTTATTGAAATATATTTATAATTTTTTGAAAATTTTTTATTTTTCCTGTTGACACCTGCTACATCTGTAGTAGAATACTATTACTATTGTAGTAAGGAGATAACATTATGAAACTGACCGAACCTGAATGGCTGATTATGAATTTGCTCTGGGAAAAGTACCCTGCCAATGCTCGCGGCATATTCGAAAGATTACCTCGTGGGATAAGCTGGGCCTATACAACTGTCAAAACCACACTTGACAGGCTTGTCGAGAAAAAAGCGGTACGAAAAAAGAAAGATGGGCATATCGGTTATTACGAGCCGCTTCTGACTCGAAAACAGGCACGAAGCACCGCAATAAAGATGTTGCTGAATCACGCTTTCGACGGAGCTTTTGGGCCTATGATGCACTTTTTGGCTGAAGATGAGAATCTTTCCTCAAAGCATCGAAAAGAACTCATCAAAATACTATCAGAAAAAGACAAATCAAAGGGAGAGAAAAATGGTAGAACAAATCAATAGTATTGCACAGCTCTGGTCGAGCTGGATGTGGCCTATGTTCTGGCAGGTAAGTTTGTTAGTCGTATTCATCGCTTTAGCCGACTTATTCTTACGAAAGCGAGTCTGGCCGCAGGTAAGGTATGCGCTCTGGTTACTCGTACTAATTAAGCTGGTAATACCGCCGGGCTTTGCGCTTTCCACAAGTATTGTTTCGCAAATCAGGGCACATGCACCTCAAAAAGATACTTCGTCGGTAGTTATTGAACTTAAATCCGAGGAACCCTCAACATTTAATATTGCTTCGGAAAATATTTTGCCAGACGTACGGCCGCACATCAGGCCTATCACATTTCTGGAAGAGGAAAGATTCGCTTTGCCTGCTGAATCAACTTTTCAACCATACATAAATAGTCCGGTTATTGTTCCTGAAAAAATAAGATTTGACTGGAAAGCATACTTAATGATTGGTTGGCTTGCAGGTGTTATAACATTGTTGTTCTGGGCCATAATGAGATACAAGGCTCTAAGAAAAAAATTCTGTACCCAGATTCAAAAAACAAATATTCCGAAATGGTTCGAGCCCTTATTAAACGAAACTGCCAAAAGACTGAAATTGCGAAAAATTCCCCAAATCGCTTTTTCAGATAATATTTCATCACCAGCAGTATTTGGAACGTTCAAGCCTGTGCTTATTTTATCTTCCGACATAAGTCTTTCGCAAAAAAGTATGGAGCACATTTTACTTCACGAACTTGCCCATATAAAGCGGCTGGACTTAAAAGTAAACACGCTTACAACTCTGCTGCAAATTGTTTACTGGTTCAATCCCCTACTGTTTTTCACAGGTAAAAGATTAAGACATCTGCGCGAGTTATGCTGCGATGCGACTGTAGCAAGAATCCTTCGCGAACAGACATCAGATTATCGTATGACAATAATGGAATCCGCGAGTAGATATTTCACGAAACCAACTGAGCTTGGTATGGGTCTTTTGGGATTATTCGAGGATTCAAGCAGCCTGGCGAATCGACTCAAATGGCTTGAGAAAAAAACATGGAAATACAGAACAATACAAATTTTGACAACTATTGTCGTTGTCACATTAATGGCTCTCTATATCCTCCCAATGGCAAAAGCCGAAAAAGTACAAGCAGCAGAAACTTCATCATCACTGTCTGAAGAAAATCCTGAAGATGAAATCGATCCAAAAGAACTGATATCCTGTACAGGAAATATTGTTGATAATCAGGGCAAGCCTGTAGAAGGTGCAGAAATAACCGTC
This sequence comes from Sedimentisphaerales bacterium, assembly GCA_016936075.1. Lineage (GTDB taxonomy): Bacteria > Planctomycetota > Phycisphaerae > Sedimentisphaerales > Anaerobacaceae > JAFGPS01. The sequence goes on from JAFGPS010000116.1 coordinate 21,788, forward strand.
TATGAAAGATTCAAGCAAGGAAGTGTCATATTACGTCAGGTCGGTAAGACAATTACATCAAATACTGAAGGCAAATTTGTTTTCAAAACAAATTCCATTGTTTGGATCATGAGAAGTTTTGAAAGAATTGGCGAACTTGAGCAAGGTCTGGTTGTAATACAAAAGGACGGCTTTGCTATAGAGTGGACATCATGGGATATGAATAGCGATATAGATATGAATGTTACTCTTACAAAGCCTCAAAGTATCGATGGTATCGTTATAGATGAAACAGGCGAATCCATTCCCAAAGCAGAAGTTCACGCTATTGTCTATAAAAGCAAACAATCTGCTGCTGATATCAGCAACTGGCTTGCCGGTATTTCACCTATAGAGGAATTACAAACAACAACCGATACACAGGGTAAGTTTAAAATCAACAATATTCCCGAAAACAGCTTTGTAGATGTTTTTGTTAAAGCAAAAGATAAAGCAATAACATGTACGTATAACAACGAACTGGGCCCCGCCTTCAAGGCTGGCCAGACAAACATCCGAGCTGTTTTAGCTGATGAAGGCCGTATTGAAGGTAAGATTATCGACTTAAGTACAGGTAAAGGAGTAGCAGGACTAAAAATAACTGTGACACCTGATAAAGAGAAAGAAGGATTAATAGCGGCTCCACAGTTTTCAGCAAGCTATTATAATCCGCTCGTGTGTGTTTCAAAAGAGGATGGAACATTCAGTATCGGGGAACTTCCTGAAGATAAATATATATTGCTCGGAAACTTTCCGTCCAAAAATAGAGTTGTTGTGGAAAAAGGCAAAACCACAAGTGATGTCACCATAGAATGTCCCGCAATAGTCTATGGCCGCGTACTGGGACCTGACGGCAAACCTTACGCTAATGCAGATGTCCAGATTCGCCAGGTTCGAGAACCTGGTAATAATGGTGGTATCGCCGCTCCAAATATTAAAACCGATCAATTCGGCAATTACTTGTATGCAGATATTAGCTGGCCTTATACTATGGGTGTGCTTAATGATGAGAAATTCGAGGATGGAAGAGGATACAGGGGAAACTATGTTAAGAAGAAAGAAACCTTCGAAGGAACTCAACAAGTTGATTTTCAACTTGGCAATTTTCCCGAAGGAACAGCTAATCTGGCAGGCGAAGTAAAAGACCAGAACAATAAGCCTATAACAGAATTTATTGTACAGCTTAATAATAAAATCAAAATCGAAGAAAAGCCCGGCCAATCCTATTCTGATTTTGGTATAACACAGATATTTTACACAACCGATGGGAAATTTGAGTTCAAAAATTTGCCCGACGGAGAATATACAGTCTCATTGAACAGTCTCCAAACTAATGGTCAGTATGAATTCCCTATCTTTCAGGAAACTGTTCTTGAGAAAAACAAAACAACAACAGTTAAATATGACATAATCAAAAAGCAGGCATATTACGGCCGCGTTTTATTTGATGATGGTACGCCGGCATATTTTGATCCGCCGCCATGGCCTATTGCTTCAGTTACAATTAATGTTCCTTCTCAAATTGGAGGTAATAGAATTTCCGTTGATAAGAATGGATACTTCAAGGCTTTTCTAAAAGACGACCAATATGAGAGCATAAAAAATGGCGAATTTAAGATGGATATTTCCGTACCGTCTTTAGAGTCTGAACGCTTATTCTATAGTACGAGAGTCTCCTTCCCACCTGATAAACTCTCCACAGATAAATCCAGGGCTGGATCGATAGAAATCCCAAAACCGTCGATCTCACTTCAGCTCAATCCGGCTAATGCACCATCTCTATTACAACAACAAATACCTGATTTTAATGGTATTGAAATCAATCAGAATTCAGAAAAAGAAGATAATACGAACATTACAATAAGAGGCTATGTTACCGACACATTAGGACGGTCTCGCGGTAATGTTTACATAGCTCCTGAAACAACTAATGTATGGTATGGAAAACGCAGCGATTTGCAGGGACACTTCGTACTTGAGGATGTAACTCCAGAGCAGAAAAAATGGGTTGCTTACTCACAGGTATCACAGGCGTTCGGATTATTTACCATACCTGATAATTATAACGGAGAGCCTATTCATGTTACCCTGGATTTTGTCGAAGCAAGCGCAGAGGGACGAGTTATAGGAGAACAAGGAAGAGGTTTGCCCGGTCAGGATGTCGAATTAGTCATAACAACGAAAGATGGTTTGACATATATATTTACTTCCTCTCAAAAAACTGATTTGCATGGAAACTACGAGTTTGGTCTTCTGCCATTTGGTCCCGGCTTAAAAATTCAGGCCAAACTAACGAACACCAGTGAAAATAATAAGAAATATTCTACGAAAGCAGTCAATCTTTCGGATAATCAAATCTTCGTTGAAATGCCCACATTGGTAATTGGTGACGCTAAACCTGAACAATATGATGATGGAAAGATACTTTATAGCGGGAGAATTATCAACGAACAAAATCAACCTGTGCAGGGCGCCCGTGTTGAGATGATGTACCGCTGGC
>JAFGPS010000117.1 GCA_016936075.1 Sedimentisphaerales bacterium
ATAGAGCACGTTATATAAAATTGGGACGCCCTGTGCGATCCCGTATATGCTTATATCGGGAGGCTCCGATTACATAGCTTATCTGCGGTTAATAATATACATACTGTTTTTTCTTGTATTTTCTTTTCGTTTTTGTAATTATACCAGAGATTGTATTTTAAATTCGAAACGTATAAATCAGAAAGAAATGAGGTAAAAAATGGGAGCACTTTGGGAAATTTTGCAGACCGGTATGATGTACGGCCAATACAAGAAATCAGGAACAGTAGAGGAACGCGTTGAGTTTCTTGAGAAAAAGCTATTAGCGACACAGGACACTTTGCAAAAGCTCGTCAAAAAAATAGAACAAATGCACGGCATAGACATAGACGGTGACGGCAGAATCGGCTGAACAAATTACATAATCGCAGATATACGCAGATGGACACAGATTTTGATATAGAGGTTAACCAATGCTTAAAAATAATGCAAATTTGATATATGTCCTTGTCCTGGGATTGTTTGTCTCTGTGCTTTTTAATGTTAAATTTATGCTTTCCAGGCAAAATGATATTGTAGCTGAAGAAATTTCTATCATGGATAAAGAACTCGACGAAATACAGGAGATTGAAGAGCCGCAAGTTGTTCCTAATATTGATACCGAATCAGGTATGGGACATATGATAGGGCTTCCCGATCATGAGATTTACAGGTTAACACAATTAGGATTTGAAAATCCTCAAGAGGAGCTTATTGCAGATTTGAAAAAAAATGCCAGTCAAATTATTCCATTTGATGGTGTTCTTGGTGGCACAATGGGATTTTATTGGAGTGAAGAAATATATTTCTTTAATAACAGATGGGTAGTAGCTTATTTTGAAGATGGCCATATAGGTGGATATATATTATTAAAATATAATGTAAACGATTCTGGTGAGATTACCTGGTCAGTGCTTCAATCGGAACTGGGTTAGTTTGGATAAATATTTGGGAACGTTTTATGGAATACTTGAGTTCAGAAGAAATAGCGTTGATTTTTGAACGCTGGCTTACACGCAGAGTGCCGCGAATCACCGAGCCGACCAAGTTTATTTGCGGCCTGGTTGTAGAGCCGGGATTTGGAAGTTATCTGCATGTTTGTACCGATACGACACAGCCTGAAAATATCAGACCAATCTGCCAATTTGATGCAAATAGCCCCGAAGACCGTCCAACAAAATATTTTCTTAAAGATAGTCTTGAAAAGAATTGGGATTTTCTCTTTGAACTAAAGAAAAGCGATTACAAGCAGGAACTAAAAGAAGCTCAAAAAAAATCATAATAAAATGGTGTGCACAGCACACCCTACGTTTTAGGAGTAAAAAACGGGAAAAGCAAAAAAAGGTAAAATGGAGGTTTTAAAATGAGAAACCAAAGAGGGTTGACGGTTATTGAAGTTGTAGTTGTTCTTTTTATGATTGTTCTATTGGTTGGGATATTATTGCCCAATATCAACCGTCCTCACGGGAGGTCATTCACTGTTATGTGTCTGGAACAGTTAAAACAGTTGAATTTTGCTAATATGATTTATTGTGATGACAATGGCAGAAATTTTATAGAAATTGAAGAGGCTTCCGAGCAAAGCAAATGGCTTAAGGGATTGAAACCTTACTATTCTCAGATGAATCAAAATTTAAAGTGTCCTTCGGCGAGAAAAACTCGTATAGATGGTAAGGAATATGGCGGTTTGAATAATACATACACATTAACACTTGAAGAGGAGGATTCAAGCATATCAGTAGAATCGAGTTATGGTATAAATAGCTGGATATACAATCCTGCTCCGGATAGTAATATTGTAGAAAATTATCCGGCAGAGAATTTCTGGAGATCGAATGATTTTCCGAATGTTGCCCAAGTACCAATTTTTGCAGATTCGATGTGGGTTGGAGGTTTCCCTGAACCGAACGGCATAGCTGGGCAGCCGCCTGATGAAAATGGTCAGTGGGATAGTGTCGACTCAGCAATGAAACATTTCAGTATAGAAAGGCATTCTTCTCGAACCAATGTTGGTTTCATGGATGGTCATGCGGATATAATGAAAATAAAAGATTTATGGAAATTGAAATGGCATAAGAATTTCGATACAAAAGGTCCATGGACAAAACCAGATGCCCCGTGGCCGGAATGGATGAAACCATTAAGATAAAACATGGACAATGATATCACAGGAGTAAATAATGGAAATTTCTTCAAATAAAAGTTCACCCAAAGTCATTATGCACGATTCAGTCAGCATCGACGGCTCTTTTGTCGGATTTGAATATTCTATGGAACTTATGGGGATTCATTACAAAATCGCGGGTTCTTTCGGTGACAAGGTCAGAATATTCGGCTCAACAACCGCCCTAAAAGGGATGGAAATGTTCGGCGGATTCACAGAAGAAACCGAAGCAGATTTTGCCAAACCAGATAAAGGTGACAGTTTGACTTACTGGGCGGTAACGGATTCCGGGGGACTTCTCGAAGGTAAGCTCCACTATTTCCGTAATTCTGAATATTGCCGCGATGTAGTGGCTCTGATAACCGGGCAAACTCCAAAAAGCTATGTGGATTATCTTGCAAGCCGAAATTACGATTATTATGTTGTCGGCAAAAATCGCGTCGATTTAAAAATTGCGTTGAAGTTATTATCCGAAAATTACAACTCAGAAAATATTATGATTGATTCCGGCAGAGAGTTGACGAATGCTTTTTTGAACGAAGGATTGATAGATGAAGTAAGCCTTCTTATTATTCCTGAAATCGTCGGTAACAAATCACAGAATCTGTTTTCCAGCGTTCTCAATAAAGTCCCGCTCGAACTTATCAAAACCCAGCAATTTCCATTTGGATTCGTCTGGAATCTGTATAAGGTAAAGAAATCAATAGAGTAACTAACTTGTTTAGAAAAAAACATTAATACCCCTTAAAACGTTCTCAAAATAATGTTTTTATTGGATATTGCCGAATCTAATGGTAATTTGAGCGAGCCTCTATTATCAGTGGTGGATTTTTTGCACTGAATTTGCTACAATATGGCTTGTTATAATTGGTGGAGCTTGTGAATGAAAAGATTAAAATCATGTTATTTGATTTTGGTTTTGCTGGTTTGCGTAATCATTAATGCGACAGGCAAAGCTGCTGCGTATCAACTTATTGTTGACGATATATCATTACAAAATCTTTCCACTGATACCGCGTCAAAATTAAATGATAATCTACTTTCTGTATGCAGGTCGAAATATGTCTCATTGAATCCATTAATTATGGAAGAAATGAATCTTTCAGCCGGGGATAATATAATTTTGAACTTGTTCCCCGATGCAAGTTATATAGCGCAGATTGAAAAAGTTTCAGTAAGCAATAATACCGCAACAATAAATGGTTCGATACAATCCCATTCATATAGTGAATTTTTCATAAGCAAAACAGGTAATCAGATTTTCATTAGTGTTAATATACCTGATGAAGGAAAGCAATTTATAATAAGAAGTGACACCGGGGCTGGCGGTTATCTTCTCATGGAAATAGATTCGAGCAAAATACAGTATAAAGATGGGCCAGCGGTTTTATCTGATATGAATATTAATCTGGATGAAATGCTTTTGGCAAATAATCAATTCGCAACGGATTCTGACGGGCCGGTTAGTATCGATATAATGATTGTCTATACGCAAGCCGCATATGAAGATTCTGGTTTGTATTATGGCGGAATCGATAATTATATTGCGGTCCTTATGAACGAAGCAAACGCCGCTTTCGAACAAAGCCAGATATATGTAAAATTGAATCTTGTTCACTCGGCTATGGTTGATTATGTCGAAAATAAAATCGCTTACAAGTACGACCCTGTACTTGGTGACATAACACAAGGTTCTCTATACGCGGCGTTGCGGCATCTTGGCGAAGAAGATTCATATATGGAGGAAGTTCGCCATTGGCGTGACATGTACGGTGCGGATTTAGTAACGCTTCTTGTCAGTAATAGAGTATTACTCAATAATAATTACATAGCCGGCCTGGCAAATCAATTAACAAACGCTTCGGGTAACTCAAACGATGCTTTTTCGGTAATCGTAACGAGATTTTCAAACTACACTTTCATTCATGAACTCGGGCATAACATGGGCTGCGGCCATTCGAGATATCAGAGCGATTATAACTACGGTGGCCTGTTCGAATATTCATACGGCTGGAGATGGGCGAATCTCTGTTCAATTATGGCGTATCCTGAAAGTGACTATACAAGAATAGGTCTTTTCTCAAATCCGAATATATTTGATGACTATGGTTTTCCCGCCGGTGACCCATACGAAGCAGATAACGCTCGAACTATTTGCCAAACCATGTATGCGATAGCTGATTACAGAGACCATGTCGATATAAACGATGTAAATGTCCCTGAGTATGAACCGATTACAATTTATGTTAATAAAAATGCTCCGTCAGGTGGAAACGGATTGAGTTGGGCAACGGCTTACAACTATCTGCGGGATGCTTTGTTAGCCGCGGTTGATGGAGACGAGATTTGGGTAGCGGCCGGGACATATAAATCAACAGATGGTATAAACGATCCGAACAATCGCAACAAATCTTTCATTCTAAAAGAAGGTGTCTACGTTTATGGCGGATTTAGTGGTAGCGAAACAAAACGAGACCAGCGAAACTTGATTAAAAACAAAACTGTTCTTTCCGGGGATATAGGAATCCATGGGAAAAATAAAGATAATTCTCTAAGAATAATTTTGGGCGCAGGTGATTCTGTTCTGGATGGTTTTACTATAACAGGAAGTTTCGGGGATGATACTTTTTACAGTATGTCCGGTAAAGGCGGCGGTATTTATTTCGACGACGTAAATGATATTACGATAGCAAACTGCATTTTCGATGACAATTACTCCATTACGGGAAGTGGAATCTATATAAACAAGTGCAGCCTGGTTGATATTAATAATTGTACATTCAAAAATAACATGGCCGAACACAGGGGGATAGTAATTGCCTATAACAGTGACATTGCAATAACAGACTGCCAGTTTACTGCGAACCATGCCGACTATTCCGGCGGCGGCCTCGAACTGCATAAATGCAACGCGACTATCACGAATTGCCTTGTAGTAAATAATTCTGCCCAATACGGAGCCGGGGCGGATATCTGGAGCAGTGACGTTTCTATCGCCAATTGTACATTCGCGAACAACTCAGCCACAATAGAAGGCGGAGCGATGGAAAGCTACGGCAATACGAAAGTAATAAATTCAATTTTCTGGAACAATACCGGCGGAGAAATCGCAGGAAACGCTAAAGTTAATTACAGCAACATACAAGGCGGCTGGCCCGGTTCAGGTGCGAATAATATAAATATTGACCCACTCTTTGCAGATGTAAGCGAAGGTAATTATCATCTAAAATCAACAGCAGGGCGATGGAATCCGAATAGTAAAAGCTGGCAAAAAGACAAAGTAACAAGCCCCTGTATCGATGCAGGCGATCTGAATACTAATATTGGTGACGAATTGTGGCCGCATGGAAAGAGAATAAACATGGGAGCTTACGGCGGCACATCGCAGGCAAGTATGTCTTTATCCAATGTAGGTGATGCCAGAGACATGAATAATGACGATTCAATTACGTGGGATGATGTATTACTGTTAATCGATAAATGGAATTCCAACGATGTACCTTTAAAAGAAGATTTCAATCTTGATGGCGTAGTAGATATAAATGACCTGGCTTTTTATGAAAACTGGTCCACAGATTTCAGTAACGCAGCGCCAGTATTTGATTCGATTGAGGACCAATACATCAATGTTGGCAATGAGTTGAGTTTTATTGTATCAGCAACAGATACAGATAGTGACGAATTAGTATTTATGTCTTTAGGCTTGCCCGAAGGAGCAGAATTTACTAATCAAACCTTTATCTGGACTCCGGAACAAGCGGGAATATTCCTAGTTACATTTATTGTAAGTGATTACAAGTCATTGGATTACGTAACTGTAAAAATAATCGTAGAATAGCAATAAATCCGTTTTTCAATCTAAAAATCAAGTTTTAACAAGAAAAAATACGTAGTTACCACAATAGACTTTGATAAAAAAAATGTTATAATCTATATTGTTTCCGTTTTTTAAGAACATGCTCGAAAAACCTTGTGCTTGACAATATTAAAATAACAGGGTGATGAATATGTATTCAAATAAAATTACTTCGCAACAAATTTTCACAGGGAAAGGGAGGTAATTATTCATACCTTAAAGATAATATCAAAGAGTTTAATATATGTGGTTTTAATTGTTGTATTTTGTGATATTGCAGCAGCAGATTCTCTACCCGGCTATGCGATTATTACTACTTCCGACATAGTAAATGCTTCTTCAAAACTGGCTGATTTCATTGCTCACAAAGAATCTCTTGGTTTCAACGTTTACTTGATTACTGAAGAAGACTTTGGAGGAAGTATAGGTGATGAGGCCGCTGAAAATATAAGAAGATGGCTTCAGCAAAACTATGAAATGTACAATATCGAGTATGTTCTACTGATTGGGGATCCCCGGCCGGATACAGGAGAGGTCCCGATGAAGCTGCTCTGGCCTCGTCACAATGATCACCCGGAATACGATAAAGTTCCTTCAGATTACTATTACTCTGATTTGTCAGGAGACTGGGACCTTGATAAAGATGGCTGTTTTGGTGAACAGGATGATGATACCGGCAAAGATGGTATGGACTTATATGCTGAAGTTCATGTTGGTAGGATTCCATACTATGGATTAATTGAAGATTTGGATTATATACTTGATAAGACTATCAACTATGAAAACAGTGATTTAACCGAGTGGCGAAAGAATGCCTTGCTTGCGGCAAACGAATTTGGCTACCTGTGGTGCGAAACGATCAAGGATGAGTTACTTGTGCCGGTAGGATGGCCATATCACCGGATCTATGATGAAGAATATGAACTAAAGGTAAACTTAGATTCTCCACCCGAGACAGTCCCATGCACGCAAGATACCGTGTACGATGTTTGGAGTAACAATGCTTTTGGTCTGGCGGTCTGGTCGGGACATGGTTATTCGGTTGTCGATCGCAATCGCGTACCGTCTCTTGATGACAACTACCCTTCCTTCACGTATTCATTCGCATGTCAAGAGGCAAGACCAGAAGACAAGAATAACCTTGCGTATACTCTTCTTAAAAATGGTGGAATATGTACTTGCCACGCCTCACGGGACTCTGCAAGCAGTAATGCTCAACCTTGGGAACTTAATTCAGGTGCAATGGGATTAGGATATAGGTATGTATCAAGACTCATGGCAGGATTATCGAGCGGTGAGTCTCTGAGTGATGCGAGAGGAGCGACAGAACCTGAAGGTCTCATTTGGGCCATAATACTTATATACAACATCTATGGCGATCCGGCATTACACCTTGTGCCACCGGTTCCGATGATACTGTACGTAGACCAGTACGCTGTAGGACGTAATGACGGCTCAAGCTGGAACAATGCTTACAACTATCTTCAAGATGCACTGGCAAGATGTTGGTGGAAAAGAGAAATAAGGGTCGCACAAGGAGTTTATAAACCTGACCAGGGTGCTGGATTAAGTTCTGATGATAGAACAGCCTCATTTCTACTTAAGAATTATATTACTATAAAAGGTGGCTACGGCGGATGTGATGCGTCTGATCCAAATGAAAGGAATGTCAATAAATATGAAACGATTTTAAGCGGCGATATCGGAATCCCTGATGTCACTTCTGATAATAGTTATCATGTTATTACAGGAAATCTTGCCTGCGAAGCTTCAGTCGAAGGCTTTACAATTACACAAGGTAATGCCGATGGTAACGATACTTTTGGATTTGGCGGCGGTGCTTTTATAGATGGGAAAAATAATACGTTCGTTGATTGTACTTTTCTGAGCAATTCAGCTTTGGGTGGTGGTGGATTACAAGCTCAAACAGATAAGACTCTTCAAGTTATAAATTGTGCCTTCTATGAAAACCATGCTGATAACGGTGCTGGTTTTCGATGTTGGAATAATTGTGATGCTATATTAACAGATTGTGTATTTGAGAACAATACAGCAACAATGCGAGGAGGTGGAATAAATATTAGTGCAAACTGTAATATGACACTTAATAATTGCCGATTTAGTAATAACTACTCAGAGTTTCAGGGGGGCGGGCTTTTTGAATGGACTGATTGTGAGGTTATCCTTAATAACTGTCTGTTTGACCAAAACTATGCCAATAACTGCGGTGCAGGTGTATATATTTCACGCCAATGTTTTTTAAAAGGAACAAATATCACATTTGCTAACAATTCAGCAACCCGAGGGAGCACTATGGCCTGCTGCTCAGGAACAGGTCTGCAAAATGATATTCATATAATAAACAGCATAATTTGGGACAAGGGTGAACAAATATGGAATCAGGATGGTTCAACCATAGATATCATGTATAGCGATGTTCAAGGCGGCTGGCCCGGCGAAACGAATATTCAGGATGATCCGTTATTTGCAGACCCAAATAACAATGATTATCATTTGAAATCATCAGAAGGTCATTGGGATACGAATAGTAATAGTTGGGTGCAGGATGATGTTAACAGCCCTTGTATTGATACGGGTGATCCTAATTCGGATTGGTCTGAAGAATTATGGCCGCATGGTGGAAGGATTAATATGGGCGCCTACGGCGGAACATCACAGGCGAGTATGTCACTTTCTGATATAGGTGATTGCAGAGATTTGGATAATGATGGTTTAATTACATGGGATGATGTATTGCTATTAGTTGAAAAATGGAATTGCGGCGACTTGCCGTTAAAGCAGGATTTAAACCTTGATGGTATCGTTAATATAAATGACCTGGCGTTTTATGAAGACTGGTCAACTGATTCCAATAATTCTTCACCGATATTCAAATCGATTGGAGACCAGTATATCAGTGCAGGCTGCGAGTTAAGTTTCTCAATATCGGCAAAAGACACTGACGGTGACAAATTAGTGTATCAAGCTTTAGGTTTACTTGAAGGAGCGGAATTTTCCGAGCAAACCTTTACCTGGACTCCGGAACAGGCGGGGACTTACTCTATTGCATTTGTTGTAAGCGATTATAAATCGCTGGATTATATGACTGTGAATATTATTGTAGAATGAACTTAATGAGGATAATTGCTCAAGCCATCCCCAAGCTGCGTTTGACTTCGGCGAGCTCAGCCGAGCCGAGGCTGCCACTCTTTGTATTGCAATATCAGATTTATGAAGATTATTCTATTTGGTTGTTTTCTATTCTTCTTCGTTTGAAGAATGTTTGCAGCAGGGTAGTGCATTCTTCTGCCATTACTCCTGAAGTGACTTCTACTTTGTGATTCAGTCTTTCGTCCTGAACTATGTTGTAAAGACTTTTTACTGCTCCTGTTTTCGGGTCGTCACAGCCGTAAACTAATCTTTTCATTCTTGCCAAAACCAACGCTCCGGCACACATGCAGCATGGTTCGAGTGTCACGTACATTGTGCAATCGAGAATTCGCCAGCTTTCGAGAAACGCCGCGGCTTGGGTCAGCGCGATTATTTCGGCGTGAGCGGTAGGGTCCTGAAGTTGCTCGCGCTGATTATATGCTCTGCCGATTACCTGGTTTTCATGTACGATAATGCAACCTATAGGAACATCTCCATTTTCCTCGGCGATAAAAGCCTGGTCAATGGCAAGTTTCATATAACGAATATCAATTTCTTCTGGCATAGTGCAAATAATAACCTTAATTTATAGTATAAAAAAATGTTTAATTACGGCAAGCTTGTCGATATAATATAATAATAAGATATGATTACCAAGTATTATTTCTTGAAGGAAGCAGTAAGATGCTTGATATAGTTGAAAATAACCTTTCTGAAATTCGGAAACTGTGCTTACAGTTCCATGTTAGAAAGCTGGAACTCTTTGGCTCGGCCTTAGATGATAAATTCGACCGGAAGTTAAGTGATATTGATTTTCTTGTCGAATTTCAGCAACTTCAGGCGGGGCAATATGCCAATTCATACTTTGGGCTGCTCGAAGCTATGAAAACAGTTCTTGGCAGAGATGTAGATATGGTAATGACAAAAGCTATAAAGAATCCGTATTTTTTGCAAAAAATAAATCAAAACAGGAAAGTTCTTTATGCAGCTTGAATCTAAAAAATTCCTTGAAGACATACGTTTAGCGGCTGCGAATATAAAAAATTTTGTTTTTGATATAGATTATGACAACTATAACAAAAGCGCAATGATTCAATCAGCAGTTGAACGGCAGTTTGAAATAATTGGTGAAGCGCTGAACAGGCTATCAAAAATTGATCCGGAGACCTTGTCTAAAATTAATAATTATCAAAGAATCATTTCTTTTCGCAATATCCTGATTCATGCTTACGATATCATTGAAAGTATGGTTGTTTGGGATATTATTCAGGATGACCTGCCGGAATTATACAATACCGTTCAAAAACTCCTACGTGAATAATAAAATAGGCAATTCTGCAAGATAAGATAATTGAACCGATTATTGTATTTATTGTCAAAACAGAATAAATCTTGACCTATCGTGAAAAATCCGTTAATTTCTTGCAAATAAAATGTAAGTTCTTAGTGCTTCTAAATTAACAAGTTCATAAGACAATTTAAAAAGGAGACATAAATTAATGAGTCCACTACTTATCCTCATCATCGGCATAGTAATTGTAATCGGTATGATAATCGCTCTTCGTGTCAATGCATTTATCGCATTGATAACCGCCGCGATGGTAGTTAGCCTGCTTTCGCCCGGAGAGACCGCGGACAAAATTACTCGGGTTGGTACCGCATTTGGTGGCGTAGTGGGTAGTATCGGAATTGTGATTGCCCTGGCAGCGGTTATCGGCAAATGCCTGATGGATAGCGGGGCGGCCGACAGAATTGTGCGTGCCTTTTTGCGATTACTCGGTGAAAAGCGTTCTGCCTGGGCCTTGATGGGCAGTGGTTTTGTGCTTTCAGTTCCAGTTTTTTTCGATACAGTTTTTTACCTGCTCGTTCCTCTTGCAAGGTCACTCTATAAGAAAACGCAAAAGAACTATATGGTTTATCTTATGGCGATTTGTGCCGGTGGATGTATTACACATACCCTCGTACCGCCAACTCCCGGGCCGCTTTTTATCGCAAGTGAGTTTGGAATCGATTTAGGTATGATGATTCTTATGGGAGTACTTGTCGGAATACCTACCGCTTTTGTGGCGATGTTTACATGCAGACTGATTAATCGTTTTCTCAATATTCAAATGCGTCCCTACGAAGGAGAAGAGGAAACGGAATCTCTGCCGGACAAAGATTTACCGCCGTTGTGGCTTTCATTATTACCCGTTTTGCTCCCCGTAATTCTCATTTCGACAAATACAATTGCCAATGTATTTGCACGAGCTGAGCATATTAACAGGATACAACCAGGAATCGTAAATGCACAAATCATGGCTAACGAAGATGATGCTTCTAAGCTTGCACAGAGACTTGTCAATGCAAAGATTCTTTATCAAAAAGGAGATGTTGATGATTTAGCATCAGCGATTAAAAAAGCGAAAATTCGCGAGGAAGATACAGCCGCTATGGCACTGGCACAGGATTTAGCTGATAATGATGTGCTTGGCGATGGCTTAAAGGTTGGATCAGCACAAAAAGCGGCTGACATTACGGCCGTGTTGGGTAGTCCAAACCTGGCTCTGTTTCTTTCGGCAATTATCGCAATGTTCCTCGTCGTATGGAAAAGAAAAATTTCGCTTACAGAACTAACAAAATCAGTTGACCATTCTTTAATGAGCGGCGGAATTATTATTCTCATCACAGCCGGTGGTGGAGCATTCGGTGCTATGCTCAGAGAAGCAGGAATACAGGCTTTTATTGAAAGTTATTTTACTGCAGAAAGTGCAAATGCTGGTATGGTAATCATGCTTAGTGCATTTCTTGTTTCTGCATTACTCAAATTTGCACAGGGTTCGAGTACTGTCGCGATGATTACAACTTCATCGATGTTCGCGGCGATGGGAATTACTTCTCAAATGCTTGGCTGTAATCTTGTTTATCTTGCTCTTACCATAGGCGGCGGTGCACTCGTTGGTTCATGGATGAACGATAGCGGTTTCTGGATTGTCGCAAGAATGGGTGTACTTACCGAAAAAGAAGCTCTTAAATCGTGGACTATTCTGTTAGCAACGCTCGGTATAACTTCGTTTGGATTTACGTTGATACTTTCTAAAATAATGCCGATGATGTAATTCGTAATGCGTATTGAGTATGGCGTAGTGCGATAATGGCATCCTTCTCTTAGGGAGGGTGGTAAAATCGTTCAAAATCATCCCCAAGCTGCGATTGAGACTGGCACTCATTGAAGATATTGATTACAGAAAGAAAATCAAGATGTGCCGTTGTTATCGTCTTGTTGCTTTGAATCGTACGACGTTTTGCCAATAAGTTTTTTCAGAATCTCACTGGCTACAGGTGGACAGCCATGTAGAAAATTGTGTGAATTTTTAAATCTTGCTGTGCAATTACCTACGCAAAGAGTTTTTTCAGGCAGTTCGGTATGTCCCTTGCCAATTGCGATATGCAGTATTTCTCCCTTGGGCAGATAATCGAAAAGCTTGTCCCCGTATTCTTTCAGGAACAAAAGAACCGTAGATTGACATGCGCTGCATGAATTATTATCTAATACTTTGACATTCGGATATTCGATGGTAATATTTTCCGGAGGCTTCGCGAATTGGCCGCACCAATCTGTCCAGTTGTCGGGTGAAACATCAATCTTGTCCATATCAATCACGCCGAATCCACGTTCTGCGCCCATTCGCAGGTAGGGGACATCTTCTGCTCGTGTACCCATTAATTGGCACGCTACCGCATCAGCGGCGAAAGCATCTGCGCTTACGACAACGCAATCAAGTTTCTTCGGTGTACCAGCGCTGGGGCCAAGTCCTTCCATGCCGATTGAACCATCGATAATTGATAAGTGCGGCACAAGCACTGAAGTCATATCAGCGATGGCAACGTTAAGAGATTTTTCATTACTGCCTTTGTAAGGAGGTAACATATGAAGCTGAACCTTGCTTCGTCGCCATAAACAGCCTTTCATATTCTTGACCGCAAGCGTTACATCCGTGTGCATGTGCATTTTCATTACCGGTATCGAAACTATATAATCGAATTCCAGAACTTCGGGACATAACTTGAGTTTATTTATTACAACGCCACTTGGAATATCAATCTCAACGCATGACCTTGCGTCCATATCAATCAAAGGGCAATCCCTTTTGCGAGCCTGCTCTGCGATACCGGTTGTCTCAAAAGCCTCCATCGTTTTTATGCCGGTGATTGGACTTTCACCTACAGCGACATTCGCACCAACCTTGCGAAAAGCATCAATCGCGGCTCCGACTACTTCCGGATCGGTTGTTATACCGGAACCGGGCGTTCCGAGCCGGCCTGCGTTGGGCTTGAGCAAAACTCGTTTGCCGCGAGCGACTTCAAGATTGATTGATTCGAGAGCTTTTAAAGTATTTTGATATGCTCCTTCGCCATGAGCTACGGCGACCGGGATGCGTTCGAGCTTACTAAAAAAAGGGTTTTCTTTATCCATTCAAATCTTTTTAAAAATAAATGGTGGGATTAAACCCACCCGAAAATTCACTATATACTAAATACTAACGACTAAATACTATTTACTATTATATCATATATCCGGTTCATTTCCAAACCTCTTTATTTCAAACCTTCCCATAATAAAGAATGTCATTGCGAAGGAGGCCCCAGGGGCCGACTGCGGCAATCTTCCAAATATAGTTTTGAGACACTTGAGCCTGGCCATCCCAAGGGGAGATTTACACAGATAAACAATGATTTTTTATTTTTTTTCATATAATATTTTACTATGACAAAAGATAAATATTCGCTAAAATAAGCAAGCGAAGATAATCTTCTGGAGCTTTGAGAATGAAAAATGACGAGAAAATAAAAACACAAAATAAACCACCCCGGCGAAAATACATAATCGCGGCGGGGATTGTTGTTCTGTTAATAATCTTTGCATTGATCTTTAGTTTGTTTCAGCCGGAGCCGGAGGCAGATCCGGCCAGTGAAGCTTTGATCAGGCAAGAAGCGGCATATGAGTTAGCGTTATATGAACTCGACAAAGATCCAAACGAACTGACTGATGAAGATTTTGCAGGTATGAAGGCATTAAGGATAGGAGGAGTGTATCGCCTTTTTACTAAAAGTAGAATGGTTGATGTTATAGAGCTTAAAGATATCAAAATTCTCGAAAAATTCACGGGTTTACAAGAACTGAGTCTTAAAATAAGTTTCCCTGAAGGAGATATACCTAAATGGATGAAAACTTTGGCTAAGTGGGATATTATTGATTTAACGAAAAGATTTGCGATAGATTTAACTCCTCTTGAGAATCTAAACAACCTCGAGCGTCTTTCTTTAAGTAGCTCACAAATAAAAGATTTAGAACCTCTTTCACAACTGGTTAATCTTCGTTATCTTTCACTTATTGATACTCAGGTAAGTGACCTCGAATCATTAAAGAAATTAACAAATCTGGAAACTCTCGAATTACATCGTACCGGTATAAGTGAACTTGGGCCATTAAGAAATCTATCAAATTTACAATGTCTTGAAATTAGGAATGCTAAGGTTTCCAATCTTGAACCATTAGAGGAATTAACAAATCTGGAAACTCTTGATCTGTGTCTTACCAGTATAAGTGACCTTGGGTCATTAAGGAATCTATCAAATTTACAGCGTCTTGATATTTGCGATACTAAAGTTTCCAATCTTGAGCCTTTAGAGGGACTTACAGAGCTAAAAGAGCTTTGGATAGGTGGCACTCTTGTATCTGATCCTGAACCATTGAAGAAATTAACAAACCTGGTAAAACTTAACTTGACTGGTACTAAGGTTTCCAATCTTGAACCTTTAATGGGATTGAACAAACTAAAGTATCTATATATCATAGATTGTAATAATATATCAGAAGAGCAGATTGAAGATTTGCAGAAAGCTTTGCCGGATTTGATAGTTGGGAAGTAAATGTGAACGAATCTTTAAAGGAACAAAATAATAAAAAGAAACCTCTGCGAAAATACATACTCACGGCTGAGATTGTTGTTCTATTAATAATCTCTGCTTTGGTTTTTAGTTTGTTTCAGCCTGAGCCTAAACCTGATCCGGCCAGTGAAGCTTTAATCAGACAAGAAGCCGCAAAGAATTTCGATAAAAATCCTAATGACATGACTGATGAGGATTTTGCGCAAATTCACTCATTTACTCTCGGTGAGAATATGTATGCGAGCATGGCCAATCCTATAGAGCTTTGCGATATTAAGCTGCTTGAGAAATTTACGGGACTTGAATGGCTTAGTCTTGGAAAAATCAGTTATCCTCGGGACAAAATTCCACTGTGGATGATTATGTTGGCAAAGTTTGGCATATACGACCTGAATGAGAAATATGTTCTTGATTTAAGTCCACTGAAAAATCTGGATAATTTGCTAACACTTATTATTTGTAATATGCCAATAAAAAGTATTAAGCCGCTTTCGTCACTAACTAATCTCCAGATACTTTTTATCGTGAATACTAACATTACTGACGAACAGGTGGAAGAATTGCAGAAAGCTTTACCCGAATTGGAAATTCGACAATTGAAATATATTGGTTCTTAAGTATAAATTTTGATGTTGAAAAGCGAAGGCAAACGTGTTATTATTCTGGAAATTGGTTGGAATGCTGAATTTTGGCCGATTTTATGCTCCGGAGAGGTGTCGGAGTGGCTTATCGAGCAGCCTTGGAAAGGCTGTGTAGGACTTGTTCCTACCCCGGGTTCGAATCCCGGCCTCTCCGTTTTATTTTTATCAGAGCATTTCTGGTATCTCCAAAATAAAAATAATAGTATAGTTACTTGTTCGGGCTAATGCTTAAGCTTATTATATCATTGTTTTTTCATGATAGAATCACTTCAAATATCATAGTTCAACTAAAAGTCGACTTTAATGGCTAAATTCTTCTTTTCTCAAGTTATTAAATTATGTATATTGTGATTGTTACAGGCGGAGCCGAGTGTGAGGCCGAATACCTGATAAGTATTGTATTATAAATACAGACGAAGATTATTAATCGGTATAAAGAAATTCTGATTTCTAAAGCCTAAAAGTATTTCTGGAGGAGGATGAATTAAGCAATGACAGGCTTTGAAAAAACTAATAATAAAGATAAACAGCAAATTCATTTTCACAAATCAGATGCTCAGACACCTGAAGGGACATTAAAAATAAGCGAAGAGAAATACCGTTTATTTTTCGATACAGCCGCTAATCTAATACTTTCGGTAGATGCGACTGGATTAATTTGGGATTGTAACAAAAGAATTAAAGATACCCTCGACTACGAGAGAAGTGAAATTATCGGCCAATCCATTGCGAAAATAATACATCCTGACTATATGGAACAGGCTAAAAACTGTCTGAGTGAGATATTGTCCAAAGGTTCTGCACTCCAAAAAGAATATAGGATGGTAAAAAAAGACGGCAGAATCATAGATGTCGAAATAAATGCGAACGGCTTGAAAAACAAAGAAGGAAAATACGTAGGGGGTATATGCATCATTCAGGATATCACCGACCGTAAAGAAGTAAAACAAATACTACAGAAACGAACGGAAGAATTGACAATTATAAATGAAATGGCGATGGATTTGACCATTAAGTCTTCCAGAAAAGATATTTGCATACTTGTCTGTGAAAAACTAAAATCTATCACAGGAGCAATGTTTACAGGCATAACGATTTATGATTCAAAGACGAGTGAATTAGTAGTTGAGCAATTCTCAAGCAACAATTCAATAATAAATAAGGCGCAAAAAATCCTTGGTCGGAAAGTAAAAAAGCTGCGGATTCCACTTAAGCCTGAAAATGTAGAAGTAATGCTTAAGGAAAAAGCAAAGAAGTTGGAAGGTCTTGATGATCTAATGTTTGGTACTCTTCAAAGAATTGTTATTAATACTCTTACGAAGGTTCTGCAACTCGGTGATGTATATGGTCTTGTATTACATTATGGCGGAGAGCTATTAGGTACAATGCCGATTGTAATGCCTAAAAATAAACCTTCGCTATCTATTGAAATGCTCAAAAACTTTGCAAATCTTGTGGCAGCTTCGCTGCAGCGTGCCAAAGCTGAAGAAGAACGTATAGCGGCTCTTCAGGAAAAAGCCGCTGTTGTCGATGTCATGTCAGATGGCCTTCTCGTGTTAGGCCTTGACGGGAAAATAATATCATGTAATCCATCATTATTAAAAATGTTCTCTATGAGACATTCGGATGAAATAGTAGGCAAACATTTTTCGGAATTTAAGGATAGTTTTATTAATCCTTCTCAGGATATCCAGAGAATATCACAATTGTTTATGAAATTCATTACTGGAAGTTTTCAGGATAGTGTGGAACTTGAAGTGAGAAGTAAGGACAACAGGGAGTTTACTATAAGTGCTTCGGCAAGTTTTTTGAATGATACCAACGGTGATTTCATGAAAGTAGTAGTTGTATTGAGAGATATTATGCTGGAAAGGCAGCTTCTGGAAATGGAAAAAGAAGCGTCCGCGACAAGGACCGCTATTGAGACAATTGAAGGAATGATAGAGAGTGTTTTACTTACGGACCTTAACGGTGTAATCCTTCAGGCCAACAGTGAGTTTGAAAAATATACGGGCTATAAAAGACAGGATGTAATTGGGAAAGTTGCAAGCAGATTAGGATTTCTGAATAATGATGATTGTATCAGGATTGAGAAGGAAATTGTACCCAAATTGATAAAAAAAGGTTTTGTCAGAAATGTTGAAATGACAGTTCTAAGAAAAGACGCAAAAACCATTCCTATTCTAATGAACGTGAAGTTAGTTAAAGATGCTCATGGTAAACCCAAAAGCATTATTGCAACTGGAACAGATATTACTGAACTCAAGAAAGCTGAAAAAAAACTTATTGAATACCAACAGCAGCTCCAGTCTATGGCTTCGAAATTATCATTAACCGAGGAGTCTGAAAGACGACGAATTGCAACAGAATTACATGACCGTATCGTACAATCGTTGGTATTTACAAAAATGAAATTAGACAAATTAAAATCAACTATAGTATCTGAGGAATCCGAAAATACTTTGGAAGTTATCAGTAATATGCTTGATAAAGTTATCGAAGAAACGCAAAACTTGACCTACGATTTAGGTTCCCCGACACTTTATGAGCTTGGTTTGGAGGCTGCTATTGAAGAATGGCTCAGCGAAGAAGTGGAGCAGAAACATAAAATATCTACCTCTTTCAAAGTTTCCGGTGATTCAGGCTGTTTAAGTGAAGATATAAGTGGTTTTCTTTTTAGGAGCGTTCGGGAATTGTTAGTAAATGCGATAAAACATGGAAAAGCCAAACAGATTGATGTATCATTATATAAAGATAAAAATAAGATAAAACTATGTGTCGAAGATGATGGAGTTGGATTCGAGTTGTCAAAGGAAGGTGTGCCAAAGGATAAAAAAGGAGGCTATGGCCTTTTCAGTATAAAAGAACACCTGAGCCACTTTGGAGGTACTATTAATATTAAATCGACGAAGCGGCAGGGGACAAGTATTATTCTGGAAGCACCAACGAAAATAAAATGTTCTGGAAGATGAAATTATGAGTATTAGAATTCTATTAGCTGATGATCATGAAATTGTACGCTTTGGTTTATGTTCTTTAATAGAAGAGCAGCCAGATATGGAAGTAGTAGGTGAGGTAGAGAATGGGCGCAAGGCAATCAGTTGTGCGCACAAGCTAAAACCGGATATTATTATTATGGATATTGCGATGCCGGACATGAATGGTATAGAAGCCACAAGGCGAATTCACAAGGAATATCCAGATATCGGTATCATTATTTTATCAATGTATTCTAAAAAGAAGTTCATAATAGATGCTCTTAAAGCAGGTGTTTCCGGGTATATTTTAAAAACGAAAGTTTATGATGATTTAATTCTTGCAATTAAAGCAGCTTCAGCCGGAGAAGTGTATTTAAGTTCAAAAATTGCCGCAATAGTAGCTCATGAAATTGTTGGTGGTTTGCCAATTTATGAAAAATCGGCTTATACCGTTTTGACACCAAGGGAAAGAGAGGTATTGCAATTGATATCTGAAGGAAAAAGCACAAAACAAAGCGCTTTGCACTTAAAAATAAGCATAAAGACAATCGAATCGACAAGGCGCCAGATTATGTATAAATTAGATATCCATAACATCGCAGATCTGACAAAATATGCAATTAGTGAAGGTATAACATCCCTTGATTTTTAATAAATAACCCTTCTATTATTTATTTAGTATCACCAATTAATTTTCTTATTCAATGTATTTAGTACTTGAATTACAGGGAAACCCCTATTGATTAATACTCTGAATATTCCGATAATTAATTATGAAATTCGTTTATAAGCATTCGAAGATAGCTGTAAAATTTAATAAATAGTATGGATATTGCTTAGTGTAATGTCAAAATGCGGATATTTCCAAATGATGTTTGTTTGAATGCAATATCGGGCGATATATGGGCCTTATTAAGATTATTTAGGGATTAATATGCATAGCCAGCACGAAATATTTGTTGAGGCAGTTCAGAGAAAAAGAAAAATTATAATCACCTATTTCAGTGGTGTACAAGACTTATATATGACAAAATTGCTCATTCCTTTGAAATATATTCCATCTGGTTTGGACGACGGCATAGGTCACTATTTCTTCTGTGATTTAGAGGCCGACACCAATGAATGCTTAATAACTTTATCATCACTTACCATTCAGTATATGGAGGTAAGTAATGATCATTTCGATCCGGACGACTATATGATAAATAAAAAAGATTAAAATTCATTCAGGTGAATTGAGTTATAATAATATTTATTCCGGAAGTAAACTGCTTATTCATATATCTTACTCAAATATCTTCCATATCATCTTTGGTCATTGCTATTCCCTGTCCACCAGCACCCCATGCACTTCCCTGGCCGCCCCAGTCACTGCTTACAGAAACAGCACTTGCCTGAGGAGCAGATAAATAGAACCTCCTTAAAACAATAAACGAATTGTAAGAGAATTGGTATAACAATAGCAATTCTTTGATTTTAGAATCAAATATATCGTGGTACTGATTTTTATATCTAAATTCACTTTTTTCAAGAAAAAGTAAACTGTTCCTTAGTAATACTATGTTAAGGAAAATACAGTATTATAAGAAGCTTGGATATGATAAAGTCGTATTCTTAATGCAAGTACTTGTTGAAAAAATACTTACATCACAAAACATTTTGAGGTTTTTACGGTTTATTATTAATTTTCAATAACTTTTTTGGTATTGAAACGTTTTTGATAGATTTTTACTTGCGATAAATGCGATTGTCGTATAAATTATATTTTTAAATAAAATTGGTTAGTCATATCAGTAGGATTAGCCAGTGAACCGGGGCGGTTAGCTCAGTTGGCTAGAGCGCCTGCTCGACACGCAGGAGGTCACAAGTTCAAGTCTTGTACCGCCCAATTCCCCGAAAACTTTATATTCGAAATTGTGAGCATTTTAAGTATCCCAATGGCCAGTTTATAATCTTCTTGACGCAATATTGGGCTAAGCCTATAATCACCATCATGGGGCAGCGAATGGATGTTGCTTGTAAATTAGAAAGGATTTTATATGGAACGGATACATCGCTGGGAAGATAATTATAGGATGAACTATGTACAGTTCAGACAATATATCCCCTGGATCAAATTGTTATTCCCGCTTTTAATCGTACTTTGGCTTTTATCAGGTATATATATTGTTGGGCCTGATGAACAAGGTGTAGTATGCAGATTCGGGAAGGTAGTGAGGATAGTTGAACCCGGGCCACATTACCGCCTACCCAACCCAATCGAAATAGTTTACAAGCCTAAGATACAACAAGTAAGGCGAATAGAAATCGGTTTTGAAACAATTAGCCCGGGTCCACCGGCAAAATATAGATTCCACACCGAAGAGTCGTTAATGCTGACCGGTGACGAACAGATTATCGACGCGCAAATCATAGTCCAGTATAAGATCAAGGACGCCGCAGATTACCTGTTTAATGTGCGCAATTTGGAAGGATCGGAGGGCACAATTAAAGATGCCGCTGAAGTGGCGCTGCGACAAGTTGTCGGTAAAAGGCCGATTGACGATGTGCTCATTGAGGAAAAACTGCAAATTGAAATAGATATCCGAACACTCCTTCAGGAGATAATAGATGGTTATGAGAGCGGTATCCGAATCATTGAGGTTAAACTTCAGACTGTCCGGCCCCCGAAAGAGGTTGCATCATCATTTGATGACGTCGTCAGTGCCAAAGAGGATAAGTCTAAGCTCATCCAGGAGGCTGAAGGTTATAAAGAGGATATCATTCCCAAGGCGCGTGGCGAAGCTCGAAGCATTGTCTTAGCCGCGGAGGCTTACAAAGAGGAGAAGATACAGCGAGCTCAGGGCGATGTTGCGAAATTTCTGGCCGTACTTGATGAATACCAAAAGGCGCAAGATGTAACACGAAAGCGTCTATATTTGGAAACGATGGAGAAAGTGCTTCCGGAAATTAAAAAGTATATAATAGATTCCCAAACTTCGGACAGCCTGCTTAAAATTTTACCAATTGACGGCGCCCCTTTAGGAAATCTACAACAGGATATCACCTCTGGAACTCGGAGATAAAAAAATGGATAAAAAACTTATAGGAATAATTGTAATCATTGCGTTAGTGATATTTATATTGCCGCTTTCACTATTTACTATCAATGAAACGGAACAGGCTATTGTCACTCAGTTGGGTAAATTCATAAGAGAAGTAAAACAGCCCGGCCTGCACTTCAGGATCCCGTTGATTCAGGCGGTTCACAGATTCGAGGCCAGAGTAATGGAATATGACGCTACAGCGGCAAAAATTATCACCGATGACAAAAAACATCTTGTGATTGATAATTATGCCCGCTGGAAAATCGTTGATCCGCTCAAGTTATATCAAACCGTCGGAAACAAGATCGGCGCCCAGTCAAGACTGGATGATATTGTCTTTTCTGAAATGCGTGAAGAGCTTGCCAGGCATACGTTAACAGAAATAGTATCGGTTAATCGCCAGGAGATAATGGACAAAGTAGCCACCCAGTGCGCCGAAAAAGCCGCCGATTATGGCATCCAGATTATCGATGTGCGAATAAAACGTGCCGACCTGCCCGAAGAGGTTACGCATTCGGTTTATGCCAGAATGAAGGCCGAAAGACAGAGAATGGCTAAAAAATATCGCTCTGAAGGTGAGGAAGAAGCCGTAATGATTAGGGCACAGACTGACAAGGAAAAGACAATCTTACTCGCTGAAAGTTATATGACGGCCGAGAAAACTAAAGGCGAAGGCGATGCAGAGGCTGTAAAAATATATGCCCAGGCTTATGAAAAGGATCCTGAGTTTTACTCATTTGTCCGAACTTTGGAAGCTTATGTCAAGTCTCTTGGCGGAGATACAACAATGATTCTGCCCGCCGATTCGGAATTTTTTAAATACCTGAGCCCAAAAGCAAAGGAATAACTTCTGGTGCAAAATACATCTGTGACTAAATTATTATTTTGGGAATTGATTGGCCGGTTGGTCTTGGTCGAAGGTGTCTGATTTGCTGACAATAAGTTGATTGGGAATGTAAACTATTATAGAGAATGTGGGAGTAATTTTCGCGATTACAGTATTTTGACAATGTCGCTCGATACGCAAAAGGTCGAAGGTTCAAGTCCTGTACCATCCATTTTTTCATCTTAAGAAGTTCTAATCTTCAACAACTCAGAGTCTTTGTAAAAGATTTGTAAAAAGTGCATGCTTATATTTTACATTCATTTTACTTTGTTTATTCTGGCCGAAGAGAGATAATAAAGAAAAAATGAATAATGGTGTTTTTTTTCTTTAACATTTTAAATACTTGTGTATAGAATCTTAATTAATATATTTTAGATTAAAGAAAATGTAGCGGGTTAGAAATTTTTAAAAGGTTGCAAAGCCTATGAACAAAGACTTATCAGGCTCAGTACCAGAGGGTGAGTTAGGGCGATGGTCTATAGTCTGAGGTCGAATTTTAGGAGAGCAGAACATGTGTAAAAAGCTTCAAATCATCACACTATTATGCAGTCTGATTTTATTACCAGTATCTAAATGTCTCGCCGCGTCAAGTGTGGACAACGATACAGGCGAGTCACCATCTAAGGTCTATGTCCCTTACGATGAGCTTCAAAAAGTTTTTGAGACCGAAGGTCAGGGTGTATTTCTGCCTTACCGGGATTTTCAGAAACTATGGGAAGCCGCACAGGCCAGACCCGCAGAAATTTCAAAAGCTCCTTTCGATTACCTGATAAGTACTGCCCGGTTCAATGGAAAGGTCGAAGAGGAAATCGCGCGCATAAAACTTGAACTGACGATTGATATCCTCAGCGAAGATTGGGTACATGTTCCAATTGGACTTGGCTCGGCGGCAGTTTCAGATGCGACCTTATCTAAAGGTAACAGGACTGGAATTGCTCCTTTGCTCAGAGTTGAAAATGGTCAGTACAATTTTACAGTCAAAGGAACCGGCCGCTATGTGCTTGAGTTGGATTTTGTTCGACAGCTTGACATTCAGCCGGGATTAGCTGTTTTGGAATACAGTATTCCATCAGCGGCGATAACGACTTTGGACCTTTTAATTCCCGAAGAAAATCTCAAAGTCGATGTCGAGCCGATGCTCGCCGCTACGACTTCTCAGGCCGATGCAAACGAAGCCGGAGCCACAAGGCTTCAGGCGTTTCTCGGTTCGGTTTCGAAAGTTAAACTAAGCTGGAAACCTAAAACGCAGGCCGCAGAAGAGCTTGAGTCAGTGATTATTTGCGAACAGTTCCAGCATATTCACATTGACGAAGCGTTAATCAAAAGCGAAGTGCAGCTTAAATATAATATTCATCGCGGCGGAGTAAACTCTTTTTCAATCCAGATGCCTGAACAGTTCCGAATCACAGACGTTGACGGTGCCAATATCTCACAATGGGATATTAAAGATGCCGCGACAGCCAACGATAAACCTATGTTAAATGTGGAATTGTTCTCGCCTGTAAAGGACCAATATACTCTTAATATTAAGATGGAGCGTTTTGTGCAGGAGGCTCAGGTGAAAGTCCCGCTTGCACCAATCGTTACACAGAATGTATTCAGGCAGAGCGGCCTGATTGGTATTACATATTCGCAGAGACGTACTGTTCACGTTGAAGAAATTACAAACCTCGCTCGTGTTGATACGGGACAATTACCATCGAATTTGCAATCGCAGGCTGGTGTCACTGCATATCGATTCATAACATCTGATTACGGTGCGACGTTGGCAATTGAGACAACTTTACCGCGAATTTCAGTTACTCAAAGCTGGATTCTTGGTGTAGATAGTGACAAGCTCAAAATGCAGGGCAGACTTCGTTATAAAGTTGAGAAGAACGGCATTTTCGAGCTTAATATGAATTTGCCGGAACCTTGGAAAATCGAATCAGTAGGCCCGGATAATATTGTCGATGACCACCAGTTGATAGGTGAAGGTCAAAATCGTCAGCTTCATATTCTTTTACGAAGAGAAATGATGAATAATTTCGAGCTTAGACTCGATGTACAAGCCGACCGTGCAGAGCCGAATGAAATGGTAGATTTTAATTTGCCAAAGCCTGATCCGAATAATTTACAGTTGTACGATGGTCAGATTATTTTGGCTATGGCAGAGCAGTTACAGCCTGAAATAGAACAGATGAACCAGATTCAGCCGATTCCATTAAATCAGGCACAGCGTTGGTCTTCTATACCTGAGCTTGCGCCTGCGATGGCATTCGAGTTTCGTGTAATTGACAACAATTCACCGGCTGGAGGCAGATTCAATGTCACTGTAAAACCAACTCAGATTTCCGCGACAATACACAGGCTTATAAATATTCAGCAGGGTTCTATAGACCATGAAGC
>JAFGPS010000118.1 GCA_016936075.1 Sedimentisphaerales bacterium
CAGCTTTATGGCGGATCATGGGAACCAATGCTCGATGATTTGGCAAATCGTCTTGAAGGAAAGCCTTATATTTTCAAGTTGGTAAATAGAATAAAAGATGATATTGTACGAATTCAGAAAATGAAGGAATTCGAAGAAAAGAATAATATTGATTTGGCAAATTTTATTGAAATGCCTTAAAAAAAAATAATAAGAAAATCATATTATCATCCTGATAGGATTTGTAATGAATAGGTTCGGTGATGAAGATTCGTTCTTAATGTGAGGAGAAATCTAAATGAGTAGATTATTGAAATATAGTTTTGTCTTAACATGTATCCTTCTGGTTTTTTTCCAGTCACAGAATAGTTTCGCCGGAATGAACGACTCAAAACATCTTGTGTCGCCAGAACTGCTTAAATTTGCAAATCTACAATTGGTCTGGGAAAATGCAATACCATTGAATAACAACGAAACTTTGGAGCAAATGCTCATTCTCGGAGACCAGATTTATCTCATATCAGACCGTAATTTTACAATGGCTCTGAACAGGCAAAACGGTAAAAATATATTCTATAGGGACCTTGCTCTCGATGGACTTAAAGCAGAAAAATTTATCGATGTTAATGACCAGATTATATATGTAGTAGGCAACAAGTTTATTGAGCTTGAAAAACAGAGTGGTATTCAAAAGAAAACAACTGAAGTCAGTTTTGGAATAACGGCTCCTGTCGTTCGTAATAATTCATTTTTTTATGTGGGCGGCACGGATGACCGTTTGCATATATTCGATGCAAATAACAGGTTAGAGACTTTCAAAGTGGCCGGTAACGATGATTCGTTGGTAACAACAGCAGTTGCCGATGAGGATTTTATTATTTTCGGTACAAAAAAAGGCAATATCTATAGTATGTTACCGGATGCTCCAAAGAGTCTTTGGGAGTTTGAAGCGGCTGGAGGTTTGGTCGGACAGATTATCAGGGATGCAAACAGCATATTTTTTGCCTGTGAAGATATGAATGTCTATCGGATTGATGTGCCGAGTATATATTCCAAATCATTTGTCTGGAAAACTCTCGTACCTGGAATGATTCAAAAAAATCCTCGCGTAACTGATGATATGGTTTATCAAAGTGCTTTTAGTAAAAATATGTCGATTTCAGCGATTGACAGGGACAGCGGCAGGATTATCTGGGAAGTTTCGGGAGGTCTTGAACTTCTTGCCCAATCAAGAGGAAAAGCATATGTAATTACAGAAGATGGCATGTTGGTAGTAATGCACAATGCTTCTTCAAAGCAGGTTTATTCAGTAAATTTTGCCAATGTTTCAAGGCAGGCTTATAATACAATAGATTCAAAAATATACATTGGCGATAAATCTGGCAGGGTAGCCTGTTTAGAGCCGTTGAATTAAGCGACAGTGAGAGTGATTTATTTTTATTCCGGTTGGTAAAAAACTAACTGGTTACAGTGAAGGAGAAAGGACTCACAATGGATGTAAAGATTAAAACTGCATTGATTAGCGTTTCTGATAAGAATGGAATCGTTGATTTTGCAAAAAAATTACGTACCCTGGGGGTGAAAATTATTAGTACAGGGGGAACCGCGAAGGAACTATCGAAAGCAGGTCTGGATGTTATTAACATTGAATCCGTAACTGGCTTTCCTGAAATGATGGATGGCAGAGTAAAAACTTTACATCCCAAAATTCACGGCGCACTTCTTGGACTGCGTGACAATGGCAAACATGCCCAGTCAATGCAGGAACACAATATCGAACCTATCGACCTTGTCTGTGTCAACCTCTATCCATTCGAACAGACTATCGCGAAATCAGATTGTACGCTTGCTGAAGCAATTGAAAATATCGATATAGGCGGCCCAAGCATGCTTCGCTCGGCCGCAAAGAATAACAAATATGTTACCGTTGTTACTGAACCTGCTCAATATGACGCGGTCATAGATGAAATGGAGAAAAATAACGCCTCCATATCTGAGCAGACAAGAAGCGACTATGCAAGAATAGCTTTCGGTCTAACTGCTTCGTACGATTCGGCTATTTCGAAATATCTCAATGTCCAGTCGGGTGTTGAATTTCCGGAGCGTTTCTCAATAGCAGTTCAAAAACAAATGACTCTTCGCTATGGTGAAAATCCACATCAGACAGGAGCTTTTTATAAGCTTTCTAAATCAGGAGAAACATCTGTTGCAAGCGGTTCTTTTCTGGAAGGCGGAACAGAAATCAGCTTTAATAATCTCCTCGATACCAACGCGGCATTCGAGCTTGTAAAAGAATTTTCCGAACCAGCGGCCGTAGTTGTAAAGCATCTCAATCCGTGTGGCTGTGCAATCGATGATGACATTTGCGTTGCATATCAAAAAGCCTACGAAGGTGATGTCGTTAGCGCATTCGGTGGAATTATCGCATTGAACAGAAAAGTTAGTGTAGAGCTGGCCCAGACTATAATGGAATCATACAGCAGATTCGGCAAAGCACTTGGTGCAAGCGGATTTTTCGCTGAAGTTATTATAGCTCCTGAATTTGATAAGGAAGCTCTCGAAATTATCAGGACGCTCAAGGCATGGGGAAGCAGGGTAAGGCTTATAGAAACCGGTCCTATCGACCGTTATAAAATCGATGCTGGCGAATTCGATGTTCGTTGTATCATTGGCGGCCTGCTCCTGCAAAAACGCGATCTTATAGGATGGGAGCCGCATCAACTTACATATCCGACAAAGAAAAGACCGACACAAGAGCAGCTTGAAGATTTGAAAGTTGCCTGGATTGCCGCAAAGCATACCAAGAGCAATACAATTGTTCTGGTAAAAGGCAAAAAAGTAGTCGGCGTAGGTGCCGGCCAGATGAATCGTGTAGAATCAGGCCATATTGCATTCAAAAACGCTGGTGACCTTGCAAAGGATTGTGTCATGGCTTCAGATGCCTTCTTCCCGTTCCCGGACAATGTTGAAAACGCTGCCAAAGCAGGCGTTGTCGCTATTGTCCAACCTGGAGGCTCTAAGAAAGACGATGAAGTCATTGCATGTGCCGACGAACTTGGAATCGCAATGGTCTTTACTGGAAAACGACATTTCAAACATTAATAAGTTACTAAAATGCCTGTATAGAATTCTGACTGAGCCGAAGAATCTGGATTATAGTGTGCAGATTCTTCGACTCAGATATAAGATAATTTTTCATAGGATGTACTTTGACAATATTGATTATTCTGTAGCACCGTATTGACGCAGCAGGTCGGCTATTCCATAATACTTCCTTAAAATCGCCAATTTCAAATTCAAATAATCAGTATTCATTGGCTGTATTGTAATGATCCAAATAACTAAGGATAACTGCTTTTGACCTGATCGACTGTTTTGTTATTTAGGTCGTATATTACATTTATGAGAGTTGAGCCGCCGTCATATATAAATGTAAATTCGTTATCTTTTGGATTTGTTTCGATATTCAAAATCATATTACATATAACATATGTTTTACCATCTATAGCAAAACCTGTATATTCGCAATTGTAATCGTCAATATTGTCTCGAATATAACTGAGAGCGTTGTCTGACGGATTTTCTTTAATCTTATTTTCAATAAAAGACTTTAATTGTATCTTAAGTCCCTCAATATCTTTCTTTTCCGGAATCCAAATCCTGTCATATTTATTTACTTCGTTTTTAAGGAATTTCCGAATAGCTTTGAGATTTGTAACAATTACAGAATACGGCTCATCTTCTGGTCCTGAGATCATTACTGCGTCTTTGGGTATAGGTGAATTTAAATAATCGACAGGTTTTTTATCTTGTTTATTTGTCAACTGGTCATTTGCGTCTTTGGTAATAAGGAGGTTATAGAGTTCTGTATAGCCGCATATACCTGCTATGTGCAGGGGAGTATCGCCATTATTGTTTTTTGCATTTACATTTGCGCCTTTAGTGATAAGCTTTTCTGCGATGGTTTGATGATTGTTCCATACAGCTTCGTGCAATACAGTATCGCCATTGATATTAGTAACATTAACATCAGCTTTGTATTCGATGAGCAAATCTACTATATCGTTAAAATTGTTTGCCACTGCTTCTTGTAAAACCGTTGTTCCGTATTCATCTTCAGTATTTGGATTAGCACCATTTTCGAGAAGTGTTTTAATTACAATCTCCGGGGCATAAGTAATGGCATCCAATAAAGGTGTTCCGCCAAATATATCTTTGGCATTAACATCAGCCCCACTTGCGATGAGGAGTTCTGTTATTCTCATCATGAACTTTTCAATAAACACTTCTTCCAGTTCAATATAGCGTTTACTATTTGGTCCAACGCCAGGATATGCTCTGTCGATAATATCATCGATTGCTATCATAGCATCGGAATTAAAATTAATTGCCATGTGAAGTGGTGTTATATCCATAACATTTTTCGCATTTGAATTTGCACCATTTTTTAACAGTAATTCTGTGACTAACATTTGTAAGTAATAGCACGATTTGTGTAAAGGCGTTTCTCCTTCAATGTCTATTGCATTAACTTTGGCTCCATTCTCAATGAGCAGTTCTGCTATTTCGAGGTCTCCTGTCTCCGAGGCTATATGAAGAGCAGTACAATTGTCAAATTCACTTTTGGTATTAGGATTTGCACCTTCAATAATGAGCTTTTTGGCTAAATTGCTATTTCCTCTTTCAATCGCGTTAAGAAGTTCGGTAGATTCTTCGGATTTGCTTGTATTAAAATTAACAAAAAGAATCATAATTAAGATCAGGTGCCAAATATATTTCTTTTTCACTTCAATATTCCCTTCGTAGTATTAGTTTTTTGGAAATAATAACTGCTTTTTGAACAAATTAACAAAACCCATGCATCAAGTAAAGGCATTTTATTGAGTAGTAGTTACATAAATTCTTTTAGTTGTTTCATTTTTTCCTCTTGCGTTAAATGTCAATCGGTATAAACTTTATTGCATATGGATGATTTTATGAAAGGATTATATATGTCGAAAAAAGTACTATTGGGTATTGTGTCGTTAGCTATGATGTTTTCATTGCTTGGTTGTTCAAGTGGTCCTACCTCGCCGCAAAAGCCGTGGTCGAGCAAAATGGGTGAGCTTGTTTGGGTCGAGGATGCAAAAATTGATTATGTATATAAAGTAGTAATCAAAACACTCGAAGAAATGAAGTTCAATGTAACGAAAGACAATCATGATGGTCTTTCTGGAGAAATTCAGGCAAAGACTCTTACAAATAAGGTGGTCTTTATCGATCTCAAAGCAGAAACTGCCGACTGGACGAGAGTAAAAATTCGCGTTGGATTCTACTGGACAAACAAGGACGAAGCCAGAGTCATCTATGAAAGAATAAAGCAGAATTTATAACTTAATATTGAGTCTTAGAAGTAGGGTGGGGCTTACCACACCGATTCATTTTCTGGTGGGGTAGAATTCAATCCTGCATATTCTCGTTGCATGGGCATCTTGCCCTTGATGCACGGCCAAGTCTCTGCGAAGAAGGCCATGCAACAAATAAAAAATTATGGAAACCGGGCCGCAGCAAATTGGTAAGATAATCATCTTTGTCGGGCTATGTATAGTTGCGATGGGAGTTCTTATTATTGTGCTTGGTAAATTCGGCTTGTTCAAATTACCCGGAGATTTGGAATTTGGCTCGCGAAACTGGAAGGTATATATTCCGATAGCGAGCAGTATTGTTTTATCGATAATTCTTACGTTTGTCCTCTGGCTAATTAATTATTTCAGGCGATAAAATAAAACAGCCCCATTCTAAAATAATCAGGATGGGGCTGCTTATTTTTCTAAGAAATTAATTTCTTTTCTTACTTCTTGCTTCCTTTAACGGTGAATTCCATGGCTCCCATTCCCATGCCGTTGTCTTCACCGACCATTTTGCCTTCCATTACATTGTTTTTGACTGTTCCGGTGAATTTTGAAGTCATTTCCATTCCACCGTCTGGGCCACCCATTCCGCCGCCCATGTCACCAAAGCTTACTTTCTGTGTGAATGTGAGTTTTTCGCCATCGAGTTTAATATCGGATATGGTAACCGCAGGCTGAGGCATTCCACCGCCCATTCCGCCCATGTCGCCGCCGCTCATGGTTTGTTCCCATGTCATGGCATATTTACCTGCGGCGTCTTTTGTAATGGTTGACTTGATATTAAATTCCATAGCCATTCCCATTCCCATATCGCCCATATTCATAGTGAGTTCCCAGTTTCCTGTGAGTGCGTCACCACCAGCGGCTGGAGTTGTAACTGCGCCTTTCTTGCGAGTTGCTACTGATTTTGATTCGCCCATTTCACTTGCCAAAGCACCTTCGATTTTGTCACCTTTAAGTGTGCCGCTAAAGTTGGAAATCATTCCTCCCATGCCGCCCATATCAACGTTCTGAACAAAAGTGAGTTTTTCGCCATCAAGCTTAATGTCGGATATTGTAATTGTGATTTCCGGCATACCACCACCTTGGCCGCCCATGCCGCCTTCCATCGGCTGACTTTTCCATGTACAGGAATATTTGCCATCAGCAGCTTTTGTGAAGGTTGCATCAGCTTTAAATTCCATACCCATATCACCGAAA
Organism: Sedimentisphaerales bacterium; assembly: GCA_016936075.1. Taxonomy (GTDB): domain Bacteria; phylum Planctomycetota; class Phycisphaerae; order Sedimentisphaerales; family Anaerobacaceae; genus JAFGPS01. The sequence goes on from JAFGPS010000118.1 coordinate 6,570, forward strand.
GTCGTAACGAATTCCCATGCACCAACAAGTCCTGTTGCTGCGGCTGGAACGGCTCCAGATGCTTCGCGTGAACCGGTGAGAGTCAATTCGCCGTAATCGCCAGAAATTGTACCTTCAATTTTGTCACCTTCAAATGTGCCGGTAAATGTCGAAGTCATAGCGCCGCCTCCACCCATTCCGCCGCCCATGTCACCCATATCTACTGTACGGTTGAATGTGAGCTTTTTGCCATCGAGCTTGATATCGGAAACTGTGACGTTGAATGTCATAGCGCCGCCTCCACCCATTCCGCCCATGTCAGCACCGCCGCTCATGGTCTGGTCCCATGTCATGGCATAGTTGCCTTGAGCGTCTTTTGTAATGGTTGATTTAACATCGAATTCCATCGCTCCCGTTCCCATTCCTGAATCGGCCATAACCATCTTGAAATTCCATTTGCCTTCGAGACCTTTAGCAGAAGATACTGTTGCGGCTGGAGCCTTGGAAACCCTTTTGGCGCTTATAGCCATTTCTGTGGCACCCATACCCATGCTGTCGTCAGCACTTGCGAGTGTGCCTTTTATTGCATCACCTTCGATAGTACCGGCGAAAGCGAAGATCATGTCACCGCCTCCGGCACCCATTCCGCCCATATCGCCAAAACTTGCGATATGATTGAATGTTAGTTTATTACCATCGAGTTTGATATCTTCGTTCTTGACCTGCGGCATTGCAAAACCACCCATACCGCCCATAGCATCAGCATTTTCCTGTTCCTGCTGTTCCCAAGTCATTGCGTATTTGCCATCGGCATCTTTTGTGATTGTGGAATTGATAATAAATTCCATTGGTCCCGTTCCCATTCCGGAATCAGCCATAGACATTGTGAATACCCAGTCGCCAAGGATATTTTCCTGGGCCTGAACTGTTGTCATTCCGATGAATAACATAACAATAGCTGTCAAAAACAAGCATTTTCCAAATTTCTTATGTGATTGTTTCATAACATTTCTCTCCAAAATCTTCCTCTTAACAACATTAAATGCCCGGCTACACTGCCGGAGCTATGAATCTTTATGATACCAAAATATTGCACAAAATGTTACAATTGATGTAATATTTTCTGTAATTTCCTCATTTATTTTTAATTATTCCTGTGTGGCTCTTTCCGGGACTTCCATTACTTTGAGCGGCAGACATGCCTGTTGTTCGCCGTCCATAGCAAAATCAAACATGTATTCACCTATTTTGTTCAATCTCAGGCCTTGAATATTCAGAATAATATTGCGAATGCAGGAAGTATCATTTTCCGGCATTTGTATTGATATGGCTCTTTCAAGTGCAGGTCCTGCCGAGTTTCCATCAGCATCGATGAAATTAATTTTCATAGTATGTTCGCCTTCCTCGAATTTGGAGAATCTAAGACGCACAGCTACCGCACAGGCTGGGTGTATGGCAGGTATTTTACGTGCATAAAGCCTATCGAATGCGCCGAGAATATTAAGTTTTCCCTGCTGGTCCGTCGCACAATCGCATAAAAGAAATGCTTCAACTTCCATAATAAACCTTTCTTAAAGGATAACATTCTAAAAAATATTAAGTGCATAGGTGCTAAATTGCTTAATCTTATACCTTACGTACTTATTCTATCCTATTGTATTATCTCGAATTGTCAACCAATAGAAATAAATTAAGAGTTTAAAGTATTTCTGCGTGGAGTGATTTTATTAATTCTTCTGCATAACTTAGCCAGTTTTCAGACCCGTTTTTAAGAAAGTAATCGAAGGATTTATCATCGCACAGTTTGCCTAAGATTATTTTTCGTTTGTCCGGTTCAGTAATTTCTTGGATAATATTCTGACGCGTTATTTCGAGTACTTCGAGAAACTTGCCGTGCTGTTCGGTGATTAATTCTTCCAGTTTTTTTCTGAGATGACCGGCGTAAGCAGGGCAGTTTCCATTGGTTGAGATTGCAATTTGCAGGTTGCCGCGTTTTACTACGGCCGGTACGAAAAAATCACAAAGCTCTGGCACATCAACTACGTTGCATAAAATTTCAAGCTCCTGGCAATCTTTGTAAATTTGCTTATTGATTTCGTTGTCATTTGTGGACGCGATAGCAAGTACGGCTGTTGGAAGGTAACTTTTCTCGTATTTTGATTTGATAAGCTCGATATTTTTTTGTGTTCCGAAGGCAGCTATCATTTTATCGATATTGTCTGCAACGACAACGAGCCTTGCGCCGCAGTCCAGAAGTACCTGTGTTTTACGCACCGCTACAGTTCCGCCGCCTATTACTACTACTCTTCGTCCTTCAAGATTTAGAAATATCGGATATTTTGCCATAGAGTCAATTATAACAATGTTCTTATGTTAATGGCAATAATTACTTTATTTTGCCGCAAGAGTCAGTTCTGAGGTAAAACAGAGGGTATTTTTAAGCTTTTCAAGTAGCCAAATCGACGGTATAGTAAGGACAAATACGGTAGGGTGTGCTGTGCACACCGTTCTTTAAACAATTGGTGTGCACAGCACACCCTACAGAATAATAGAAAGAAAATATTAGGAGTAAAATGAAAGCAGCACTTGTAGGTTTGATGCAGTCGGGCAAAAGTACGATTCTTGCTGGTATAAGCGGCAAAGAAGCGGCTATGATTGGCTCGACCGCGATAGAAGAAGCAATAGTTCCCGTACCTGATGACAGGTTCGATTTTCTTGTAAAATATTGCAATCCGAAAAAGGTCGTTCATGCGACGATAGATTGTCTTGATACGCCGGGATTCAATTTTGCAGATGAGCATGGCAGGGCGGCCGCGAGGAGATTGATTAATAAAATCAGGACGATTGATTTGCTCGTATTAGTTGTACGCGCGTTTGATGATCCAAGTGTAGCTGCTTATCGAAACAGGGTGAATCCTTTGTCGGATTTGGCCGAATTGCAAACGGAGCTTTTACTTGCAGATTTGGAGCTTGTTACAACACGAATAGACAATCTCGAAAAGCAAATCAATAAACCATCGAAAACACAGGGTCGAGATAAAGCAGAGCTTGAATTGCAGAAGAAATTGCAGGAAGCGATAGAAGCAGAAAAACCCATCAGTTCAGTTATTGAAACTGACGCTGAACGAGAAATGATAAAGCCTCTCGGATTTTTAACTTTGAAACCTCTGGTTGTTGTTGTCAATGTCGGCGAAGACCAGCTTGAAGAGACGTTCGATTTTACAGACCGTATCGGCAACTCTGTTCCGGTGACATCTTTTTGTGCGAAACTCGAGCAGGAACTGTCACAGTTGGATCCGGAAAGCCGCGAGGAATTTAAAGCTGATTTGGGTATAAAAGAATCAGCAGTCAGTAAATTTGTCAATAGTTGTTATTCCGCACTCGGGCTGATAAGTTTCCTTACAGTAGGGCCCGATGAAGTTCGCGCCTGGCCAATAAGAATTGGTACAATTGCGGTCGAAGCGGCCGGCAAAATTCATAGCGATATTCAGAGAGGTTTCATTCGGGCGGAAACTTTCGCGTACAATGATCTTATTGAACACGGCGATGAAAAAGCACTGAAAGCCGCGGGTAAAATCCGGCTCGAAGGTAAGGAGTACGTTGTTAAAGACGGCGATATTATCAATTTTAGATTCAATGTATAGGTGTATAATCAGTGAAAAAAAGAGAATATATTACCTTCCTGCTATTGCTGATAATATTTACTGTTGTTATTATTACTTATATGATTAATAAAGAACCTTCAGTTTCTCAGTTTTATGGTTATGAGATTGTAAATACATTCCCACACGATACAAACGCCTTCACACAGGGACTTATTTACGAAGATGGTGTTTTGTATGAAGGTACTGGGCAATACGGATATTCCTCAATACGAAAAGTTGAACTAGAAACGGGGAAAATCTTGCAGATATATCATATGCCGGATGAATATTTTGGAGAAGGAATAACGATTTGGAAAGATAAAATTATCCAGTTGACCTGGCAATCAGAGACCGGTTTCGTCTATGATAAACATACGTTCGAGCCTCAACGCGAATTCAGCTATAGAAGCGAAGGCTGGGGAATTACTCATGATGGCGAACATCTTATTATGAGCGATGGTTCGCCAACTCTATATTTCCTTGATCCGGAAACTTACGAAGTAGTATCGAAGCTTGCGGTATATTATGGAGAAAGTATGTTAAAAAATCTAAACGAACTTGAATATATTAACGGTAAGGTATTTGCTAATATTTGGGGAACAGAAGATATAGTGATTATTAATCCTCAGACTGGTCAGGTAGAAAGTATGATAGAGTTGGATGGTTTATTGAATCGATGGAACATCCAGCAGCAAGTCGATGTTCTCAATGGTATAGCATATGATGCAAAAAATAAGCGTTTATTTGTAACAGGGAAATGGTGGCCGAATCTTTTTGAAATTAAACTTGTCCCGAAGAAAATAGATTAACGAAAGATAATTATGAAAGCAATGTTTTTAACTGCACTAAGGCAAATGGAACTCAGAGATGCTCCTGAGCCAGTTATAGAAAAAGATACAGATGTGTTATTAAAAATCGAATCCGCGGGTGTATGCGGCTCAGATGTACATTACTTTGAGACAGGAAGAATAGGCTCCCAAGTAGTCGAGTTTCCATTTGTAGTCGGTCACGAATGTTCCGCGAGCGTTGTGAAAACCGGCAGTGCTGTAAAGCGAGTAAAAGCCGGTGACCAGGTTGTAGTCGAGCCTTCATTTGCATGTCACGATTGTGACCAGTGCAATATCGGCAGGGAGCATACATGCAGGAATGTCATTTTTCTCGGCACACCAAAGCAGATGGGCGGCTGCCTGTGTGAATATATTGTAATTCCTCAGGGAAATTGCTTTCCTACTTATGGTGAAATTACTCTTGAGCAGGGTGCATTATGTGAACCTTTGTCAATAGGTATATATAGTGTTCAACAGTCTGATTTTGCAAAAGGATCGAATATCGCGATTCTTGGCAGCGGCCCGATTGGTATGTGTGTGTTAGCGGCTTCGAAAGAAAAAGAGCACGGAAATATTTATATAACCGACAAAATTGATTCCCGTTTATCAGCCGCACAGAAGCTCGGAGTTGATTATATTGGAAATCCCGATAAAGTTGATATTGTTGGTGATATCAATAAAGCAGAGCCGCTTGGCCTGGATTGTGTTTTCGAATGCTGCGGCCAACAGGATGCGCTCGACCAGGCGATGGATATTCTCAAGCCGGGCGGACAGCTTGTAATTGTGGGGATTCCGAGAACGGATTTAATTTCTTTCAGTGCAGATAAGTTTCGCAGGAAAGAAATTACAATAAAGTATATCCGCAGGCAAAATCATTGTGTTCAGAAAGCAATCGATTTTATTAAGTCGGGGAAAATAGACATCGATTTTTTGATTACTCACAGGTTTGAACTCGAACAGACTCAGGATGCGTTTGAGTTGCTTACTGAATATGGCGATGGCGTTATTAAAGCTATGGTGAATTTCTAAATAATTCGAACAAGTCTAACTTGTCGGACTCGTCTGATGGATTCCATAAATGAACAAGAATTAAGGAGATTGAGAAATGGCGGGAAAATCAGTTGTAATTATTGGTTCTGGTTTTGGTGGACTTGTAGCGGGAAATCTTTTGGCGAAAAAGGGCCATGATGTTACTATATTCGAATCACATTCGGCACCGGGAGGTTATACGGCAGGATTCAGAAGAAATGGATTCTATTTCGAGAGCGGCACGCTTTCTTTTGAGGCTTCTGTATCAATATTTAAAGCTATGGAAGATATTGGAGTTCTTAAAGATATAACATTCAAAAGAGAAAAAATTCGCTGGTTATCGAAAAATTTCGATATGATTCCTGAGAAATATGATGATTTCAAAAAAAAGATTTATCACTCGTTTCCATCAGAGACAGAGAGACTTGAAAAATACTTTAACGAAGTGGATTCGATGTATGAAGCATCAACCAGGACGGATAAAAAAGTAATTCCTTTTCTTTATAGCGGCTGGCAATTTTTTACATCGATTATTTCCTACATATTCAGCTCACGAAAATTTATGAAAATAATGAAACGTTTTGATGATATGACTATAGGAGAATTTAACGAGCAGTATTTTGAGAAAGATTCTCAGATATGTAGGTTTCTAAATGGACTGATGTATCCGGATATGGCAGCGTTTATAATCGGTTCGGTTATGGGAATGTATGATGATTACTGGACAGTTTCAAAAGGTATGCAGTCATGGGCGGATGTACTCGCAAATAATTTTAAAGAATTAGGTGGCAAACTTAATCTCAATTCGTATGTCGATAATATAATTACTGAAAATGGAACTGCAGTAGGTGTTTGCTGCAAAGATGTCACTTATAATGCAGATTATGTTATTTCCGCTTCAGATTATAAAAAGACATTTCAAAAATTACTTGATGACAAAAATCTTGTGCCTGCTGTAATGCAGGAAAAAATCGAGCAGGCCGAAGTGTCTCATCCTGTATTTACAGTTTATCTTGGTCTGAATATCTCGAATGAAGAATTGCAAAAACATATGAAAATAAATCATGTAGCATATTCTGATTTTGATTCGGTTGCGGATATTCATAATCCTGATGATGAGAACTATTTTACAAAATGCTCATTAAGTTTATATTCACCTTCGATGCTGGATTCTTCTCTTGCTCCTGATGGTAAGTCTTCATTGATGCTTATGACAATGCCTCCCAAAGGATGGATGAATAACTGGGGCGATGGTAATAAGGAACAATATAAACAATTAAAAGAAAATGCGATGGAAGCTCTAATTAAAAAAGCAGAGAATGTAATTCCCGACATGAGTAAACATATCGAATTTAAGGACGCGGCAACTCCGTTGACATATGAACGTTTTACCCATAATTCAGATGGAGCAACTTCGGCATGGAACTGGAATCCGAAGAAAAAGTTCTTCTCAAAGTTTATAAGTCTCAATGTAGATACACCTGTTAAAAATCTCTATATTGGTTCCTGTTGGGCAATGCAAATAGGCGGCGTACCTGGAGCGCTTATGGCCGCTTATGTCTGTTCGAAGAAAATAAAATGAAATGGGGAAAATGAGAGAGAAGTTCAAATTAGCATATAAAATTGGTATAATGGGTAAATGACTAAAATAAGTAATATTTTATATAATTATTTACCAACCAATGAGCAGGAACTCAAGAGCCTTAGCTGGAAACAAGCTGATATTATTCTGATTACCGGCGATGCATATGTTGACCATCCTTCCTTTGGAGTTGCATTAATCGGGCGATGGCTCGAAAAGTTAGGTTATCGTGTAGCGATTTTAGCTCAACCGGACTGGAAAAGCGTCGATCCTTTCCGTTCACTTGGCAAGCCGCGATTGTTCTGGGGAATAACGAGCGGCTGTATAGATTCGCGGCTGAACGATTATGCATCTATGGGTGGAAAAAGAAAACAGGATGTTTATAGTCCTGGCGGTGCAACTGGCATGCGGCCGGCTCGACCTTTGTTAGTTTATTCCGCAAGAGCGCGCGAAGCTTATCCTGATGTTCCGATTATTCTTGGCGGACTGGAAGCGAGTTTGCGGCGTCTTGTGCATTACGATTATATCGAGGATAAGCTAAAACGCTCAGTACTTGTTGACGCGAAAGCGGATTTACTGATTTACGGCATGGCCGAATATGCTATCGCTCAAGTTGCGGAGCGACTCAATGATGGACAATCTATTGGTGACATTACAGATATCCCAGGAACGGTATATGTTGCAAACAAAGGTAAAGCTGTTCCTGATAACGCGGTACAAATACCATCGCTAAGCGAGCAACAGGAAAACGCAAGCCTGTTCATGGAAGCATATAAAAAGTACGAAGCTCAATCACATGTGGGAAGTTTGCCTGTAGTTCAGGAAAATGACCCGGGAAAAATCATTGTTTTACCCCCTGCGGAACCTATCAGCAGTGAGACGCTGGAAGAATTATATGACCTACCGTTTTCTCGGCTATGGCACCCTGATTATAACAAGCAGGGAGGCGTACCAGCGTTAACTCCCGTACAGTTTTCTATCACAACACATCGCGGCTGCTTCGGAGGCTGCTCATTCTGTTCTATCGGTTGTCACCAGGGTAAGCAAATCATTTCGAGGTCGATTGATTCGTTATTAAACGAAGCGGAAAAAATCAAGTCGCATAAACTTTTTCGCGGTACTATTGAAGACCTTGGCGGACCATCGGCGAATATGTATCGCATGGAATGCGCAAATGCTCAGACTTGCCTGCGGGCAAGTTGTATTTTTCCCAATATATGTAAACATGCAAAGCTCGACCACAAGCCAATGATTGAGATGATGGAAGCGATTATTCGATGGAGCAGTGGAGGCTCTAAACGAATCAATGTTTTTGTCGCTTCCGGAATAAGGCATGATATTGCAGTACAAAGTCAGGAGTATATTGACTTGCTCGTGAAGTATTTTGTGGGTGGACATTTGAAAGTTGCGCCGGAACATTATTGCCCGCATGTGCTGGATTTGATGGGTAAGCCGCATTTTGGTGTTTTCGAGCAGTTCGAGGAACAATTTAACAAAGCCGCGAAGAAAGCCGGTAAGAAACTTTACCTTGTTCCATATTTTATAAGCTCACATCCCGGCTGCAGTGATCAGGATGCACTGAAACTAACGGAATATCTCGTATCGCGTTCATGGAAACCAAGACAGGTTCAGGATTTTGTTCCTGTGCCGCAGACGTTATCGACAGCGATGTATGTTTCCGGCGTAAATGCTTCAAAGAAAAGCATTTACGTTACAAAATCAAGAAAAGAAAAGAAGCTTCAAGCGGCTCTTTTACAGTATTACGAACCGAGAAATAAAAAAATCATAAGTGATTTTTTGTTTAAGGTGAATAGAAAAGACTTCCTTGCGAAAATAAACTATTTTCAAAACCTAAAGAAGAAATACACAAAATGAATCTTATTACTTTGAGTTTTTAATAGTGCGGTGTGTGTATTTCTTGAAAATAATCCTTTGACATTTTAATGGATTGAAACTATTTTTATAATTAAGTCGAGAATAAAGTTGATAATTGTTGGAATGTTTTTAGGGAAAAGGATTAAAGAAATGCTAAATATTAAATTGCGGAAGATATGCTTAACAATAACATTATTTTGTGTTAATATAATTTGTTGTTCCGTCGTTTTTGCAGAAGAAGTAAACACTCAAAATGAAACAGTTGATTCAAATACGACGCAGGACACTGTAATTACAACTTTTGAATTAGTAAATGAATGGAAAGCAACTCTTTTTTCCCGCCCACTAAAAAGAATAAATGAACATATCGATGGAACAAAAGATGAACTTTTAGATATATTGTACTATGTTGAAGTCAAGCCAGCAGATTCAAATACAATACATATAGTATGGGAATGTTTATTTCCTGAAATTCCTGGCTTAGGAAAATTGCGACCTTATGAATTCGTTTATGGTCCGGCTGAAGATGATAAGCTATGCTTATCGTTTTTAATGTATTTTCCGGTTCATTCGTTATGCTATTTTGTTTTAGATCCAAATGATGAAATTGAGATAGAAGATGATAAAACGACTGATGATAATTCTACGATCATGCATTTGATTAATCATGATCCCAATATGACTATACCATTATCCAAAATTTTCGGACTTTACATAAATACCGAATTTTTTTCAAAGATAGAAAAGATGAACTCTGTATCTTTTTATGATAACACCGCCATTTTTAATTTTTCAAGCTTAAAAAATAATTACATTTTAAGTTATTCAATCGTAGGTGATAAACCCGTTTATTCAGCATATATAAGAAATAAGATAGGGTACCTAAAGGAAAATAATATAGAATGACTCAAACTGACCGATTTGGTCTTGTCATGCTGTCCTTGGGACTCCTTGGGAGAACGGAGTGAAGCATCTGGCTCTCGAATAAGAAGTTACTAACAATACATATTTTCCATTCGCTGGCCAGATCCTTCGTTTTACTCAGGATGACAAAATGCGATAAGTATTTAATATAACAAAGGTTATAGTAAAATTAAATTTTTTATCGGTTAGTTTTAGTAAAATAAGTTGGATATAGGTTTTCATAATAAATGACATTGATGAAATCTATTGCTTTTTTCTTCTTATCAGATAGAATATTCTTATAAATTGATAATTGTAAACAGATTTTATAAAAGGCCGGTTCTTGTATGAGAACTGGTTTTTTTAATATATATTTAAAGAGAATTTATGAACCTTTGGTTCTGTTTTATTTTTTGTCCTTTATTGTACATAGTTTGCTGAGGCATTTTAAGAAAATATATGTGGATAGTTCTGGGGATTGCCTCGGCAATATTTTTAGGAATGTATGATGTGAGCAAAAAGCACGCACTTCAACATAATGCGGTGTTGCCAGTCTTGTTTTTTTCATCTATTTTCGGAGCGGCTGCGATATTGCCTTTCCTTTTGTTATCACAATTAGCACCGGACGTTATGCTTGGCAGTAAATTTTATATCCCTTCTCTTTCATTGGCTGGGCATCTTAATGTTTTAGCCAAATCAGCTTTGATAACTATCGCATGGCTTATGAGTTTCTGTGCTTTGCGAAATCTTCCAATTTCAGTAATGTCACCAATCAGCGCATTTGGTCCTGTCTGGACGCTTTTGGGAGCAATATTATTGTTCCACGAAAATCCTTCGCTCGTCCAGTTTCTCGGAATTACAGTTATCATGGTGTCATACGTCTGGCTGTCTATCGTTGGAAAAAATGAGGGAATTATTTTCTATAAAAATAAATGGATTTTATACGCATTAATCGCGACGATTCTTGGAGCCGCAAGCGCGATGTATGATAAGCAGATGATTCAGCGATGGGAATATTCGCCTTTGTCTTTGCAGACATGGTTTACGATTTACATTGTCCCTTTGATGGGAATCGTAATGCTGGTTTTCTGGTGGCCGAGAAGGAAAATATTTACGCCGTTCAGGTGGAGATGGAGTATTATTCTGATTGGTGTTATGCTCCTTGTCGCGGATTATCTGTACTTCAATGCGTTAAGCTATAAAGGCTCACTCGTTGGAATGCTTATAACAATACGATGCAGTTATATCGTAATATCGCTCGTTGCGGGCGGGATTATCTTTAAGGAGGCCCAGTTGTCACGTAAAGCATTTGCGATATGCGGCATACTAATGGGTGTGTTTTTAATCTTTCTTTCGAAATGATGAATTAGACAACAGACTTCAGACCTTAGACCATAGACTGAAGTCTTGAGTCTATAATGAATTGAATGGAGAAATATATGCGTATAATAATTACAACCACTTTACTTTTATGCTGCAGTAACATTTTTATGACTTTCGCATGGTACGGCCATTTGAAGAATTTGTCGAATCGTTCATGGATTATAGCCGCTCTTGTAAGCTGGGGGATTGCTCTTTTCGAGTATCTTATTCAGGTTCCGGCTAATAGAATAGGTTATCAGTCATTGAATCTCGGCCAACTAAAAATCCTGCAGGAAGTAATTACATTATCAGTTTTCGTGCCGTTTTCGATTTTTTACATGAAAGAACACTTCCGGCTCGATTATCTATGGGCTGGTCTCTGCATATTAGGAGCGGTCTTTTTCATCTTCCGACCAAAATTATTCGGTGCCTAAAAAAATATAAAATCTTACATTTTTCTTAAAGCATTGCTCCTGTATAATGTGTTCTTAAGGGTAGAGATCTCTTATTAGGAGTAAATTGAAGAAAAGTGATACAGGACAAATGGCTTATTCTGAAATTCAGGCATGGCAGCCGAGAGGCTTACTGCTGTATTTATGAGACATATCGTGACGATATGCTCAAGGTCGCTGTCTCTCTGTTGAAAGAAAAGTCATGGGCAGAGGACATCGTGCATGAAGTATTTGTGAATTTGATTCAGACGCGAAAAACTTTCAAATTAACAGACAGGCTTCGTGCATACCTGGTGACGTGCGTAGCAAATCGTGCCCGCAATGCCAATCGTGATGGTCATCAAATGATTGCGGTGGATTCTGATGACTGCGTATTAGTCTCTCATCACAGGCGTCCCGAACAATGGGCCGTATGTTCTGAAGAGTTTGAAATGCTTAGGTTGGCATTACTTGAATTGCCGTTTGACCAGCGTGAGGTTGTGACTTTACATATTCACGGCCAGATGACATTTAAGGAAATTGCTAAATATTTTGAATGTTCTATTAAAACAGTTCAAAGCCGGTATAGATATGCCCTGGACAAATTGCGTGTTTTATTGAATGGTGAGGTGCAGAAATGACAGAACATAAGAAAATCGAAAATCTGTTAAGGACTGCGAAATTCGAATCGAATCAGGATGTAAATAAATCAGTACTCAAAAACTTACTTGAGCGATTTGACGGGGATAGTATGAAGGTTTCAAAACCTGGAATAGGGAGAATAATTATGCAAAGTAAATTAAGTAAATTTGTCGCAGCGGCGATTGTCATTATTATTTCATATTCGGGAATAAATTTCTGGGGTAG
>JAFGPS010000009.1 GCA_016936075.1 Sedimentisphaerales bacterium
ATAGAACGGCCCGCCCGCCATTGCAACCGCGACATCGAGGCCGCCTGCACCGATAGCAATCATGCCTATTCCGCCGTTAGTGGGAGTATGCGAATCGCTGCCAAGCAACGTAGCACCGGGTTTTCCGAATCGTTCGAGATGAACCTGGTGGCAAATACCATTGCCCGGTCGAGAGTGATACGCACCGCTTTTAGCGGCTACAGTTTGCAAATAAAGATGGTCATTATGATTTTCCGGTCCGAAACCGGCCATGTTATGGTCTATGTAGCTTACGGATAAATCCGTTTTGACTGTTCCTATTCCCATCGACTCGTAGAGCAGGTACGCCGTAGTGCCAGTGGCATCCTGTGTGAGCGTCTGGTCGATACGAATTCCAATTCTCTGGCCTGTTACAAGAGAGCCTTCTACTAAATGTTTTTCAAGTATTTTATAAGTAAGTGTCTGATTCAATTTTGATGCTCCTTCTATTTATTCTAATAAATTATTCAGCAATTTTAATTGTTTACACTCAATCAATCAATATGTTTTTCTTTTCAATAATAATGTGTTTTTGAAGAAGCTTTTATTGGATATTTCAGTAGTTACGTATTTGCAAAAGCAGCCCTGCGCTCCGCCACACAGGGCCGCCTGAGAATTAATACAGAGAGTTTCTCTGTAATTCAATCATCTGTAACATTAGAAAAACGGATTCTTACATTTTCGCAAGCCTATCGTCAACAATCAGCGAATCATTTCTATTAAGAGGTACGCAGAATCTTACCGTCGGTTTTTTGCCTTTTCGTATATCAACATTTTCTTCCTGTTGGGTGTATATATTGTCGTCATTAAGACCGCAGAAAGAAATTGTTTCGAACTCGACATGGGAATCCATAAATAACACGTTTTGCCCTTCTTCCAGATGTGTAATTGCATTACCGGTTTTTATAGCGTCTTTACCTCCGTCAGGATTGAAGTCATCCCATTTTCGTGACTCGTCAATCCATGGATTTGGATCAGCAGCAACTGGCATCCCGGGTTCGCTCGATACTGTTAATGGAAATTTGCAATAAGGCAATTGATAAGAATATGAGCAGTGTTCAATACCTTTTGGTCCAAAATCCCAGAGTTCAATAAGTTCCTTATTATTATCAGGGACAAATTCGCTGACAGTAGAGTCACCTTTGCAGAGAAATGACTTTGGAGTAACATCAGTGTACTTTACAAGCAAGTAAAAAGAAGATGTTATAGTTACTTTTCCGCCTGTTCCGTTTGCTTTTAAGCTGTAAGCTTCAAATTTATCAGCGGCGTCCCATTTAACAGATTCCCGTAACCATTCGCTGTCTCTGCTTCCTGCGCGAGGAAGCCCATCGTTATAATCGTTGGCGTAAATCAGCATTGCTTTTCCAATGCCTGAAAGATTTGTTCCGCAGACCAGTCTAAAGGCGATTTGCCTTACCCTGGAAAGCGCGGGCATTAAAATACCCATCAACAGAGCTATAATCGCGATAACGACCAGAAGCTCGACCAGTGTGAAACCTTTGCGTCTCATTTTAATTCTCCTTTCAATTTCAGGAGATTCGCACCGATCGCTTTGGGCACTTTTCAACTTAAAAATAATAACTTCTGATAATTAAATCCTATGCCAAATGTTTCTCATAAATACGTATTGCGACAAACGTCGTCTTTTCGCGAATCTCCACATTAATGTTTTTTCGCTCAAAAACGATCGGTTTAATCGAATCCAATGCACGGACCTTTGGCGCATGCAATGAATGCTTTTTCACAAACTCATTCACTTTCAGTAAAAGAATATGCGAAAAAACGCATTTTCAGGAGGGAATCAGCGCGCAAACGAAATGCCTGACAATAAATGCTATTTGTCCTTGCAGAAGGGTATCGGAAACTCAAAGCGGCAGGTTGTTATAAGAAATGAAATAGTAATAATGACAACAACTTTATATGATATTTTTTGTATTACCCGCCGGTTCTGCAATTTTTCCCATATCAGCACATATTTTCTGCGCAAAGAGACCCTCGAATAATAAATTTTGTTAAATTACATGAGAACCACACTTTGGCAGGCAGGTTTCGGATATGAATTAAAAACAGATAATTATGATAACTATAAAAATGAAAAAAAGTATAAATTTATAAGAACCTGTCTAACCTATTTTGTATTATACCCGATGTTACCGATTTTGTCAATATACGAAATAAAAAAATATATAGATAACCATCCAAAGAAAACGGCCTATAAAATAATTATTTTATTATAATTAAGGAATTTTCATCTAATTGAACACAAATTACCGAAATTAACTATATGTAAAGAATCTTAATATTATATAAAGTATAAAATATGCAAAAAGAAATTTTGGATCAACTTGCTTCCGCTGCACTGGACAAAACTCCTGTGAATGGATACACACATAATTTTTATCGATACCCAGCCCGTTTTTCTCCAACATTTGCTTCTACAGCTATTAATCTTTTCTCAAAACGTGGAGACATAGTACTTGATCCGTACATGGGGGGTGGAACCACCATTATAGAGGGAATGTTGCAGGGACGTCGTGTAATTGGAATTGACCTAAACTCTCTTGCAGTATTTATAACAAAAGTAAAGACCACGAAATTAACTCCTTCGGAAAAAAAAATCATTTTAAATTGGGTGAAAGAAGTCATTCCAATCCTTAAATATAACAAAACAGTTAAAAAAATTATTGATGATCTTACTGATAAGCGTCTCAAAAATATGAACTTTCCTAAAGCTAAATTCATAAAAAAGATTATTAATGAAGCTTTAATTTTGATAGATAACCTTCCTTCTCAAAACGCTCGTAATTTCGTTCGATGTGCAATCTTAAAAACAACACAGTGGGCTTTAGATGGACGTAGGTCACATGTATCTTTACAACAATATAGATATAAACTTCATGAAAATATTTATAAAATGCTTTATAAACTCGATGAGTTTATTCTTACTTTAGATACTCAATATAACCAATTTCCTAATTGTGATCTCTATGAATCTAATGCAGAACAAATTGACAAGATACCTTTTTTTACATCAGATAATAAAGTTGATTTGGTTGTAACTAGCCCCCCATATCCTGGACTGCATATACTATACCATAGATGGCAGATAAATGGACGGCGAGAAACTCCCGCTCCATATTGGATATCAGATTGTCAAGATGGGCAAGGTGACTCATATTATAATTTTGGAAGTCGCCATCAACCTAACCATGATTCTTATTTCGAAACTTCATTAAAAACTTTACAAGCAATTAGACAGGTCATGAGATCAAATGCTTATATAATACAACTTATTGCTTTCAGCAATCCATATTCTCATCTTCCTCGTTACTTAGCTAATATGGAATTAGCTGGTTTTACTGAGGTTAAAAAGAATTCCTATAAGGAATTCTCAGATAGTATGAGAATTTGGCGCGATGTACCAAATAGGAAATGGCACGCTAACCTTAAAGGAAAAACCTCAGGTTCAAAAGAAGTCGTTCTAATACATCGCGCTGAATAGCTTTTCTAATCTACTTCTCCAGCAGAACTATAGCTTTCCATATCTATGGTTTCTAAAGCTCCTAATCCGTCAATCATAGGCAAAAGAATAGGTGCAATAGATTTTGTAATAGATTCAACAGTTTGCTCTATATTTTTTTCGTTTTGATCCTCACTATAAATATTATCTACATTATCATGTGTTTTTTCCGAATCATGGAGAATAGCTAAACCTATCAACGCCATACCATATATAAATCTTGCTTCAACAAGTGGGATATCAACAGATGTTGACTTTAAATCCGCTTTTAAGAATATATTACCCATATTAACAAAAAAATCGTAAATATCTTTTTTTTCTCCTGTTTCTGATTCTCCTGCATGTATCACGCGAAGGGCAGTATATTTGTTAAAAGGTGGATCATACATGTCCCATTTTTCTTCACGAACTTGAGTTATATTCGGAAGTGCAATCTGACTTGGAAGTTCTCTTTCATCTCCATCTTCATCTTTAGGTGGTTTTGTCCTTTCGCTCTTTCTACTATTTGAAATCATAGGTTCAATTACTTTAATATTAAATTGATTAATGAATGGATCCACACGTGAAATATCTGTAGTTATAGCAGTAAATTCTATTGTATCTCCAATTTTGCATTCTTCGGGTAATTGGATACTTAAAGAAGCAATCCCATTTTGTAAATTTGGACCAACAAAATTTTTGGCAGGGATAAGATTTTTATTGTATTTAATATGTAAAATGAAGGATCCTTTTTCTGTTTTGCGGCTCAAGTAATCATTTTCTGCATCAGTTTCAAATGAAATCCTACAACGATAATTTATATGACAGTTTTTGTCTAATATTGTTCCATATTCTTTCCCTTTAAATTTAAAAAAGGTAGGAAATTTTTTTCCGATATATTCTTCTGTAGAACTTTTAACTTTTTTTGTTTTAAAAGGATTTGCAATACGGTTACCATGTAGAAATAAAGAAGCTAATGTTGGCGAATTTTTGAGTAAAGATTCTAAGATATCTTCCAAAGGCTTAGAATCATCAAGCTTTGATTGAATTTCTTCTTCGCGCCTTCGGTTTTTTAGTTCACGAAGACCTTCATGCTTACTCAATAACTCTATTAGGTTCTGTTCAATGTCACTTCTTAATTCACCACCACAAAGCCTGTCACGGCTATTCATAAATAAATCTTCTCTTGCTCTTCCAGTTATTCTATCACAACTAATAATCACTAATACAGAATCAGCAATATAACTTAATCCGATTTTCTTTCGTCTGAAAAAATCTCGTGTTAGATGTCCATGTGTTTGACCATTAACTGTAAAAATAACACCCTCATTTTTGCGATATGTGTCTGCTTTACCTTTCTTGAAGGCATAGATTGTTGCTTCAAGTTCTTCTCCAGAAACTATTATTGGGCATGAATATGGAAATCCTTTCTCTAAGTTTTCCATTTTATCATCACTTAAACGAACTCCTAAACCCGTTAAAGTCGTTTCAAAACTACCTTTATGACCTTTAAAATCTCTACATTCATGTAATCTTATAGGTAAAGCAACATCTGGTAAAAGAATATCTAAACGACTCTGTAGGCCATCTTTTCTAAACATGTGAGTATTACTGTATCCTGTGGCTGTATATTCATACAATTTTATAAGAGTTCCCCATTGAGAATTTTCTGCATATGGATTCTGTCCTTTAGGAAATATTGGCATGTTTTCTGAATAAAAACGAAGGACACCACTATGTTGTTCATTTTTTATTGGTGCTAAATATGTATAAACTGAACTTCTTCTTCCTCCCTCAGGATCTTCGCGTCTTACAATAGTAAATCCCCACATATTATCGCTTTCGTTTACATTACTATTTATTAAAGCAGGATTTCTTCTTGTTAATATAAGTTCAAGATTATGTTGCCCACAAAATTTTAGCGCACCTGTTCCTCCCATATTAAATTTACCTTGTACAAATGGTATACGAAGTTTGTTTGAACGATGCAATGACAAAAAAGTCTGTGGTATAGATTCTGGTGTTTGCCCCTCACCCATATCAGCTATACTAATACAAAGTCTTCCTTGCTTTGGTTTGTAACCAGTTGCTGCAACAGTAATTCCTCTAGCAACTTCCGTACGTTTACTTGTTGGCCATTCACTAATAATTCCAGCAGTTTCACTTTTAGGATTTGGATTATTTTCAAAAAAGAAAGATATTGCTTCTCTTATAGTTTTAGGTGCTTCTTTCGACTCAGGATCAATCATCCTTATCATACATTCATTCATTAGTCTAGCGTCAGCAGAATTAACAACTTTTTCCACTAATGCTGAATCAGGGCGACTTTGTTGGTTTCCAATTGTGCTATAGTTATTTTCATTGTCACCATAATACCGCCACACAGAAGGATCATTCCAATAATTGACTTTTTGAAGAATAGAAATAACTTTTTTTTCTGAATCTGCCTTGAGCAAATCCATAGCTAAATTTAATATTTCATTATTGTTCATTAGCTTTTTCCTAAAATATATTTGTAATTATTAATTTGCAAGTTCATTCCATATATTTTTTACATTTTCAGAAATATCAGTTGGTATGTTATAACCTTCTCGTCCAACTTGTTTTATTACATCATTTGCGCGAAGTGCAGCCATTACTACATAAACTTGATATGCAGGTATCATTTCATCATTAATTAAATTGAGTTTTTCAATTACCTTTTCAGCCATAAATGGCCCAGATCCTTCATTGGCAAGCTTATTCATTGCGTTTGTTATTGCATCAAATGCTGTACGAGGTACTTTATGAGAGTACTCAGAACGGCGTTTCTTTGACCAGCCTATTTTATAAAGAGAACCATTTTTGACTTCAAATCGAGGTAATCCTGTTGGTTTAATTCTACGAATTACCTTTTTCTTTTTCTTTTGTCCTACTGATGCAAACTCTTTTTCGACTGTTTCGTTCTTTGATTTTAATTGGCCGTTTCCAGATATTCTATCAGATATTTCTTTAATATTTACCGCTACATTTCGCCCAACCTCCACTGCTCTATAATCTCCAGAATGTGCAGCTTCTGCAATAGCTTTCCTTAACTCTTCTTCCGCTTTGTTTAAAATTTCTAAAACTTTCATTGTTGTAACTCCTATTATACGCCTTATTAATATATAATATAATATAATATAACCATGCTATACGTCAAGTGTTTTATATTATATTTTATGATTTTTTTATTTAATGATTGTATCTATTTACATATGCAGGACTTATGAATATTATATTTATTAATAGACAACGATAACATTTCTTTGTATAAGTATGTATAATCAACATTTGCAGTCTATGCAACTAGAATTGGATAGATTAAAATAAATGCGATCCAGAAATGATATACAGTTAAACAAGTATTGCTCGACCAAATCAATCTAACTTAACATTTCACGCGATAACTGTACTCTGGAAATAGTTAGGTATTCTGCTTATCAAAATTAAGGTATTCCCCTATTTCCTGAATTGCTTTTTAGCAGTATATATAAAAAAGCTTTTGCGGTTATATAAACTGGTTTTGGGGACCAAAATAGAGAAAGCTGAAATTATTAAATCAGGGATGGTGATAATTTATAAAAGTAGGGGTGTTCGAAGGCAGCCGGCGAGAGTCAAACCGGCTGCCAGACTACAAATCTGAATGTTCAATAATCTGTAAAATTCCGTATTAATGAGAATCTGCCTTAAACATAGCTAAATATGTTATTTGCTTACTTTTTACCTATTAATTCACGCCGATATAAAGTTTGAATTGCTTTTTTTAGCAAAATCACTATAATCTGATTAATATTGTGGGATAAAAGAGAGTTTTGATTCCCGCCCCCACATTATCAGCGGAAATCTATGAACATAAGAAAAGGCATCGAAATGATGCGTTGCAAAAATAACTAAATACGAGAAAAAAGTGAAATTTCAGGTTTTTAAGAACGGCAAAATAGTTAAAGATTTTACATTGTCCGGTGCCTATCTTTTTGGAGGCGATGGGATTGGAATTCGCCGTGCACAAATCACATTTCAGGATGGCTTTGTCCTTTGTAAAAAGGCAAATCTCGAAACAGCCGGACTGGCGCTGCTCTGGCCGATAGAAGGCTTTGGAAAAGTTCTCCTGCCTACTACCTGTCTGCCTGATAGAGAAAGGCCGTATAACTTAAACGTCGAGATTGCACGTGCAAAACTAATGCAAATCGTCAATAAGCGCGAAGACTGGTCGTTTTTCAATAGTATAAAGGGTATGTCGGAAATTTCTGAACAGGCACATGACTTTTTTATTAAAGCAATTCAGAATATCTCTGATCCGCCTACCGCATCGAAACTGGCTGACGAATCGCTTAACAGATCTGTTTTGTTGTCGGAAAAACTCGCAATAAAACAAGCGGAAGTGCTTTTTAACAGCAGGATAAAAAATCGAGGTTTTGGAAGAGGATGTTTCAGTTGCAGAATCGATCCTATGGAAATTGACAATCCCATGTATATTGAAAAATTACTTGGATTATTCGGTTCTGTAACTATCCCGATTAACTGGGCTCAAATTGAATCACATAAAGGTCTTTATGATTTCTCAAAAATTGATGCCTGTATAGAAGCTTTAATAAAGAAGAAACTGCCGTTCAGTGCAGGACCTCTATTGCATTTCTCAGAGGAATATTTACCCAAATGGCTTCTTGAGAGTGATGGAAGCTTTGAGAAAATAAGAGAAACTGCATACCATTTTGTAACAGAAATTGTTGGACGTTATAATAACGTTATTCGCGCCTGGTGCTCAATAAGCGGCTTAAACGCATTCAATCATTTCGGATTCAGGTTCGAGCAAATTCTGGAAATGACCCGTGCTGCTAATATGGCCGTAAAGCAGGCAAGTGACAAATCTTTGAAAATAATTGAAATTGCAAATCCATGGGGTGAATATTATTCAACAGCTCATAATAGTATCCCACCTCTTGTGTATATGGATATGGTTGTTCAAAGCGGCGTGAATTTCGATGCCTTCGGTTTGCAAATGAGATTCGGCAAGAACAAAGCAGGTATGCACACAAGGGACATGATGCATATTTCGGCAATCCTCGATACATTTGCACCAATATCAAAGCCGATATATATAACGAGTGTGGAAGTACCAGGCAAAAATGGCGATGGTAAAAACGATGGCAACTATGCCGGGATATGGCACAATGAATGGAACCCGAAACTTCAGGCACAATGGATTGAACAATTTTTCCAGGTAGCAATGAGTAAACCATTTGTTAATTCAGTTACTTACTCAAATCTCATGGATACTCATGACAGTACGATATTAAATAGCGGCTTATTAACTGACCAGCTCGAGCCAAAGGAATCTTATCACGCCCTGAAACGTTTATCGGATGGAATTTTCAGACGTTGAATGATTTTTTGAAAAGGAGTGACATTTTACATATGGCAGATGACAGGCAAAAAAGGATTCAGTCATTCGCATTTGTCATAAGTGCATTTACAGCATTTTGTTTTGCTTTTTATTTTACACCAAACCTTATTAAAATCAATTC
Organism: Sedimentisphaerales bacterium; assembly: GCA_016936075.1. Taxonomy (GTDB): domain Bacteria; phylum Planctomycetota; class Phycisphaerae; order Sedimentisphaerales; family Anaerobacaceae; genus JAFGPS01. The sequence continues at coordinate 9,064 of JAFGPS010000009.1, forward strand.
CAGTCCAAGTGATGTTGTGTTACAGGTTGCAAATCAAATCAATCCGAACACGGCAGAAATTGATAGCCTGATAAGATTACCCGACATAGGTTTTTCACGGGCTGAAGCAATTATCGAATATCGTAATAATTTTGTGAAGAATAATAACAGAGCGGCTTTCGGACATCCTGACGATTTGCAAAAAATCGCCGGTATCGGTCCGAAAACTATATATAATGTGAAAGAATTACTTGAGTATAAATAAAAAATGGCTGACTGGGAAATTAACAAACCGATAGGACAATGTGCCGGAAGCGGTAAAGAAATTCAATATGGTGAAGAATATTACGGTGCTCTCGTCCAGACCGAAGAAGGTCTAAGCAGATGCGATTTTTGCATGGAATATTGGCAAAATGAAAAACCAGCAGTGTTTTGCTTCTGGAAAACAAAGCTGCCGGACCCCAATGAAAAGAAACAACTTTTCATTGATGATAATATGCTCATGGCTTTTTTTGAGAGGTTGGAAAACGAGACCGACCAGGAGAAAATAAATTTCCGTTTTGTTTTGGCCATGATTCTTATGCGAAAAAGATTTTTCAAATACGATGAAACAAAAACAAATGATGATGGAAATGAAATATGGCGGCTGAGAGTAGTTGGTAACAAAAGTTTCGTTGAAGTGACAAATCCTCATCTAAACGAAGAGCAAATCGAACTACTTTCGTCACAGCTCGGCGATATTCTTCAAACGGATATTTAGAAAAATGAAAACACAGAACACAGAACACAGAATACAGGAAATAATGCGTAGGATGGGCTTTAGCCCATGCTGTATTGCTCTTTGTGCTATAACAATATTTCTTCTTTCCGGTTGCGGAAATAATATTATAAAACCTCTTCCTGTTTGCCCCGGAAAAGCAAATGTCACAGAATCTCTGGCAGCGATACAATCGCAATCTGAGAATATGATTCCCCTTTTTACTAACAAAGGTGATTTCAGTATTGAATTATACAATTATGATAAAGATGAACTGCAAAAACAGCATCTTAACATACGGATTCTTTTGATAAAACCTCCTTCAGAAATTTATGTACAAGGGAATGCTGGTATTATCGACAAAGCAATGGTCCTCGGCTCGAATGCAAAAGATTTCTGGATTAAGGTAAAGCCGGACCCGATAAATTCATATTGGTGGGGACAATGGTCAGACCAGGATGAAGATGCTGGAATTATGATTAATCCCAAAACCATGCTCGAAGCACTTGGAATCACTGAAATTGATACCGACGCGAATTGGTCACTTGCGAATGAAGGTGCTTATGATGTACTCACAAAAAAGGAGCAAGGGATAATTACTAAAAAACTTTATATCTATTGCTGCGATTACAGAGTTAAAAAAATCGAATACAATGACAGGTACGGCAAACCTATCGTTCTCGCGAAACTGGATAAGTATAAGGAAGTCTCGCCCGGATTTTTTATACCCTTTTCGATAAAAATCAATTCTTTGAGTAAAAATATCGAGGATACATTTAATATTGAGATAAATCTTGATACTATTAATCCTGCGACTGAAAAACAAGCAGACTATAAAATTGACCGCCCGAAAACTCCGTCTGTCGATCACGTTTACCAGATTATTAACGGCGAAGGGATTGAGCAGTAAATTAAAATTAACATTTTTACCAGGAAGACTTTGACAACACACCTCAGATAAATATACTTTATCTTTTTATTGAAAACTATATTTGTAATATTTGGAATGAATTTATGAGCAGTGCATATACAGAAAGTTTGAACAAGTTAATTGAAGAGTTTGGAAAGTTGCCCGGGATAGGACCCAAAAGCGCAGAAAGACTTGCGTTTCATTTGCTGAAAGCTACTCCCGCCCAGGCTCTCAAGCTCGCTGACGCTATACGTGATTTGAAGGAAAAAATAAAACGCTGCGAAATTTGCTATAATTTTTCCGAAGAAAATATTTGCCAGATATGTTCGGACGAACGAAGAGACAAGAGCATAATATGTGTTGTCGAGCAACCCAAAGATGTTATCAGCCTTGAAAAGACCGGCGCATGCAAATGGGTCTATCATATTTTGGGCGGCCATATCGCACCGCTTGACGGCGTAGAGCCGGGCGACTTAACAATAAAAGAGCTTGTCGAAAGAGTTTCCAAAGGAGATGTAAAAGAATTGATAATGGCTACCAATCCGAACATGGCCGGCGACGGCACTTCGCTTTATATAAGTTCACTTCTGCGAAATACTGATGTAAAAATCACACGCCTTGCAAGAGGCATACCTACGGGAAGCACTATCGAATTCGCCAGCGGGAAAATGCTCTCCGACGCGATTTCCGGAAGACAAACACTCGAATAATCCTTCAGCCGCCCTGCTAACAATGATTAGTCTAAAGTCTTTGGTCTGTTGTCTGATTATATCTTGACAGGAATAATCCAGTTTTGTTATACTGATTCGCTGGAAAAGATATAATAATTTATACTTATTTAAATGTAATAAAAACGGGGGTGGAGGAAAGAAAATGTTAGAGGTTATAACATCAAAAAAGAATCTGGGCGTTTTTATTCTGATCACAATTTTATTCTTCAGTATTCCCTCTCTTGCTCAATACTCAGGCGGTACAGGCGAACCCAACGATCCCTATCGAATCGCAGAGCCTAACGACTGGGTAGAATTAATGAACACAGAATCCGATTGGGATAAGAACTTCATCATGACGGCGGATATTGATGTAAATGGAATCGCTTTAACACCGGTGGGAACTTCCTCAAGCAAATCCTTCAAAGGTGTATTTGACGGTAATGACCATATTATACATAACGTTGATGTTAATATGCCTACACAAGATTATGTGGGACTTTTTGGTTATGTGGCTAATAATGGACAAATAACAAGCTTAGGTGAAGAGAATCTAAAAATCATCGTAGATAACCATGTCGGCGGGCTGGTGGGGGATAACTATGGTACTGTTACTAATTGCTACAGCAACGGTACGGTCAGTGGTGATCGGTATGTCGGCGGGCTGGTAGGGTATAACTATGGTACTGTTACTAATTGCTATAGCAGCGCTACAGTAAGCGGTTATTATTACTATGTCGGCGGGCTGGTGGGGACTAACTCGTATGGAAGGTGGACTAACTCGTATGGAAGTGTTTCTAATTGCTACAGCAGCGGTACGGTCAGTGGTGATCAGTATGTCGGTGGGCTGGTGGGGAGCAACGATTATGGCTGTAGTATAACTAATTGCTATAGCACCGGTACAGTCAGTGGTGATGGTAACATCGGCGGGCTGGTTGGGTTTGGCTCAGATAGTTGGATCTTATACAGCGTATGGGATATTGAGACCTCAGGTCTATCAAAAAGTGATGGCGGAGTAGGCTTAACGACAGACCAGATGATGGACCCCAATATTCTCGGTTTATTTGGCTTTACCAATAACCCGAACTGGGTACTGGATGCAGGTAATGACTATATGCGATTAGCATGGGAAGATACACCAGGGCAAATCATCGGTGAACCTGTCATCGACTGGATGGAAGGTAGCGGAATTGAAGAAAATCCATACAAAATTGGTACTGCCGA
>JAFGPS010000119.1 GCA_016936075.1 Sedimentisphaerales bacterium
ATGATTCAGGATGGATATACATTTGTACCGGAAGGTCCGGGACTTGGTTTCGAGATTAATGCTCAACAGTTTGCTGCACATGGCGCATCAAATTGGACACGGCTATAGAATTTATAAAATAAACGCTTGAAAATATTTAGCGAAATATGATTATTGTAAATATGCTTTGGTTTCTGAGCTATATTTTAAAAATAATCAAATAAGTGTTGTACATGCTTTTGCACTGATATATTTCAAGATAATGTCAGTCCATTCGAAGAATCTCCAGTTTATGTGAAATACATAATCAAAAACTTTGCAAAATAGCCTGACGGGTGATACAATGCCGAAAATCTATTTATGAAAGTAAGTGCGTTAATAATAGTTTTTTGGAAATATTTACTGAAATACGATTATGGAATTCAAGCATAAACAATTAGATAACGGTCTGAACATAATAGGCGAAGTGAATCCGGGTGCTAAATCAGCGGCGGTAGGTTTTTTTGTAAAGACTGGAGCACGCGATGAAACACAGAATGTTAACGGCGTGTCGCATTTTCTTGAACACATGCTCTTTAAAGGCACAGATAAACTCGATGCTTTCGAGGTAAACCAGGCTTTCGATAGAACCGGAGCACAGTTCAACGCTTTCACAAGCGAAGAAAATACAGTTTTTTACGCAGCGATTTTACCTGAATATGTTATCGAAATAACGAAACTTTGGGCACAGTTGATGAGACCATCGCTTAGAACAGAGGATTTTGATATAGAGAAAAATGTCATCAAGGAAGAAATCGCAATGTACCAGGATATGCCGAACTTCGATTGCATGGAAAGATGCAAAACGCTGCATTTTGATAGCCATCCGTGCGGCAATAGTGTTCTTGGTAGCGTCGAAAGTATTGATAATCTTTTCGCCGACCAGATGCGTTCGTATTTCGAGAATCGCTACGCACCGAATAATATAACTCTTGCATGTGCGGGCAATTTCGACTGGGAACAGATTTGCATAGCGGCCCAGGAATCCTGCGGCTCATGGGTACATAAAGATGTAACCAGGGAGCTTAAAGATTGCGCAGGAAGCGGAAAAAAAGAGAGAGTTGAAAACGAAAGTGTCACACGCGAGCATTTGTGCCTGATGAGTTCAGGAGTCTCAGCACAGGACCCGTCACGATTCGCGGCGATGCTTTTGGCGAATATTGTCGGTGACGATGTTGGCTCACGTTTCTTCTGGGAACTTGTGGATAAAGCGATTGCTGAAACTGCTTCCCTACAGTATGGCGCGATGGATGGGACTGGTTTTTTCTGTAGTTATATTCTGTGCGGCTCTCAGAATCTGGATAAAGTACTCGATATAGTTCAGGGGATTTTTCAAAAATTAGCCGCTGACGGTGTAACTGAAAACGAGCTTACAATGGCTAAGAACAAGGTTCTGAGTGAGTTGGTTATTAAAAACGAGCTTCCGATGGGAAGGCTTATTGATTTGGGTTTTAACTGGACTTACCATAATCAATATATTAAGATTGAAGATGAAATTAAAGCAATAAAAGATGTAACGACTGAAGATATAAAATCACTTATCGAACAATTAAAACCTGGTGATTTCACTCAGCTAATACTGGGACCAAAGAAGTAGGGTGGCGGCTCTGCCCCACCAAATGGAATGAATTGATGAAAAGTGAAAACAACATACCGAAGTATGATCTTGCCAAGCAGATTATGGCGGGACAGCGAAAATTCGCTGCTACAAAAAGAATCGCACCATCAAGAAACAGGATTAGGGATAAGAACAGTAACGAAGAACTCAAAATTTCTAAATCCACACAATCAGAACCATCTCGTGATTTCATTCAAACTAACCATTCAGAAGAACGCAATACACAACCTGCAATATTTGATATGAATTCCCCCGATCAAATCATTTCCCAAATCGTAGCAAGAGACATCCAAAACTTCTGTAAACGCTAATAATATTACCTCTCAATTAACCAACCATAATATTTCTCTGCGCCCGCGGCGAGCTTGTTTCTCTGCGAAGTATTCGCTAAGTAGCACGAGCTGCGGTTAATAAACTTTTTCTCTTTATCTTTAAATAGAATTCCTTTAATATTATTTACAGAGATTGAACAAGGGATATTTTTATGAAAAACGAAGATAAATTACAAAAACGAACAAATAGGCAGAAACCTTCCCGCAGAAAATACATAATGGCTGCTGCGATTCTTCTGTTTTTAGTAATGCCTGTTTTAATGTTTATTTTTCTTTCACAAAATCCAAAACCAGACAAGTTAAGCGAAAAAGTTATTCGAGAAATTGCCGCAGAATGGCTAAGTACTGAAAAGGGCATTAATAAAAACCCTAATGAACTTACTGATGAAGATTTTGCAAAAATCACAGAACTACAGCTTACAGAAAGAGAATTATGCGATATTGAGTTGCTTGATAAATTTACTAATCTGAAGAATCTTGATTTATCAAGAATTGTTTTTCCACCCCAAAAAATACCACAATGGATGAAGATGCTTGCGAAACTTAATATTTACGATCTTAACAAAAGATTTATACTTGATTTAAGTCCATTAAAAAAACTTACGAATCTACAGATACTAAACCTAAGTGAAACAAAAATTTCAAATCTTACTCCTTTAACAGGCTTAAGAAATTTACATACTCTTTGGATTGTTAAAACTCAGGTATCTAACATCGAGCCATTAAAAGGGCTTGTAGAGTTGCAATTTCTTGACCTTATTGAAAATCCTATAGCTGATATTAAACCGTTAGTAGATTTGAAAAACCTTCAAACACTTTTCCTTGACATAACCTCTGTATCCGATCTTAAGCCTATCAGAGGATTAAAAAATTTACGCACGCTTTCAATTTCTGGAACTAAGATATCCGACTTAAATCCATTGAATGGATTGGAAAAATTAAACCACCTTGATCTCCAGGATACACAAGTTGATGATCCAAAACCTATAAAAGATCTCTTAAACCTGCAATATCTTAGTCTCAATAATACTCAAATATCCGATCTGGAGTTTATAAAGAACCTGAACAAATTAGAATCTTTGATTATTTGCAGAACAAATGTGTCTGATCTTAAACCGCTTATGGAATTATCAAATTTGAAATTCTTAGATATAATAGGTTGCCTAAATATAACAAAAGAACAGATAGAGGATTTGCAGAAAGCTTTTCCGAATCTGAAAATTGAAAGATAATCAGACTTTTTGTTTTTCCTTTACTCTTTTAACTTTTGACTTTCAAGCTCGTTTTATTTGCACCAGGTTCTTGCGTTTTGGAACATTTTCAACCATGGGGAGGCTTTCAGGTTTTTCCAATTATCAGGCAGATAGGGCCATTGCCAGAGATTGAATAATCTTTCCGGGTGCGGCATGAGAACCATGTGTCTGCCGTCGCGTGAGCTTAACGCTGTAATACCAAGCTGTGAGCCGTTCGGATTGAATGGATAGGCTTCAGTCTGGTTTCCTTCGTCATCTACGTAACGTATTGGCGCCAGTCCCGGCTCGTTGTTAATGACCTGCTCGAAAATCTTTTCGTCTGGCCACAAGCATCTTCCTTCGCCGTGAGCTACCCAGATTCCCAACGTCGAGCCTTCCATACCTTTAAGGAAGATTGAAGGTCCTTCCTCAATTTTCACTGAAACGAAACGCGATTCGAAAATACCGGATTCGTTTTTAACAAAGCGGGGCTGGTGAGATAATTCTATTCCTCGCCATGGAATCCAGCCGAGTAGCGCCATGACCTGGCATCCATTGCAAACGCCAAGTGAGAAAGTGTCCTTACGTTCGATAAATGAATCGAATTCTTTTCGTATCTTGTCGTTGAACTGGATAACTCCAGCCCAGCCTTTACCCGCATCGAGAGTATCTGCAAAACTGAATCCACCCGAAAACGCGATTCCCCTAAAGTCTTTCAGAGTAATTCTTCCTTCTGCGATATCGGCCATAGTGACATCCCACGTCTCGAAGCCTGCACTATAAAAAGCTCCGGCCATTTCGCGTGCGCCGTTCGTACCTGCTTCACGGAGGATTGCGATTTTCGGTTTTGATTTAGAATTCAATAATTTCTTCGGAGTTGGTGTAGGCTCGAATGAAAGATTGAAATTCAAGCCTTTTCTATCGTAATTAACTTTTCGTTCTTTTTCAACACAATCAGGATTTGCCTGTAACTTATCCAGTTCGAACGAAGTTTCCTGCCATATGTCACGTAATTTTTTCATATCGGCGGTCAGAATGTGATTTGTGCTCATTGTGGCATGGCCATCTTGGCCATGCTTCATGGGCAGGATGCCCATGACACGTGAGATAAGGACTGATTGTTCTTGGGTGGTTTTACCGAGAACGAAAGCATTCTTATCTAACTTGAATCCGAAGTTATTAATACTCTTTTCAACTTCTTTCAAGGAACTTTCATCAATTTCGAATACTAATGATAATTCTTCCGCGAAAAGAGTTTCTAAAACGTCACTACCAAGTTTGCTTATATCTATATCCAAACCGCAGTTTCCTGAAAATGCCATCTCGAGTAAACATGTAACAAGGCCGCCTTCTGAAATATCGTGACCTGCAAAGATAAGGCCGTCTTTGATTAATGTTTGTATTGCCTCGAAACCATTTTTTAATAGTTTTGCAGAATGAACATCCGGCGTTTCATTGCCAAGTTGTTCGTAAACCTGAGCAAGTGCTGAGCCGCCAAGTCGTTTCTGGCCTCCAGAAAGGTCGAGCATAACCAGAACGCTTTCGCCCGGTTTTTTAATATCCGGAGTGACAACTTTCGTTATGTCCGAACACGGAGCAAAGCTGACAATCTGAACGGAACCTGGTGACTTGATAGGATGTTTCCTGCCGTTAAGTTCAGTCCATGCAGTCATGGAAACGGAATCTTTACCGACCGGGATTCTCAAGCCGAGTTCTTTGCATAATTTTGTTGTCGCCTGAACTGTTCTGTAAAGACGTTCGTCTTCGCCGGGCTGCTTGCATGGCCATTGCCATGTTGCAGAGAAATTAATTGCAGAAAAATCTTCTAACGGCGCCCAGACAAGATTTGTAAGAGCTTCGGCCAGACTCATTTTTCCGCCAGCCTGTGTTTGGACGAGACCTTTTACCGGCTGCTCGCCAATTGCGGTTGCGATACCGGTAGTTTCAAAGAAGCTTCTTGCGGTAACAGCACAATCGGCGATTGTAAGCTGGCAAGCGCCAACAGTTTGTTGTTGTGCGCTTAAGCCACCGACTGAGCGGTCAACTTTACGTGTAAGGAAATGTTTCGAGCCAACCTTGAGCAAGCGAAGAACTCTCTCAAGTGCATCGGAAACAGTTAAGCCTTTTGGTAATTTTAATGCTTTTAATTTGCGTTGTTTTGTTTTGCAATCGATTTTCATCTCCGGCAGGTTCGCAAGCAAAAATTCCATATCCAAATCGATTGGAACTTTCTGCTCTCTCGGTGCGTCTTTGGGAGCTTGTTTATCTGTGAGTATCAGTCTGCCGTCGTCGGCAACTGTTCCGATGATATACATCGGGCAGCGGTTTCTCTTGCAGATTTGCTCGAGAACTTCGCGTGATTTTTCTTTGATAATCATTACAATACTTTCCTGCGATTCGTTGCACCAGTAAACGAGTACGCTCATGGTTTTGTCGCCGCAGGGAATATTTCTTAATTCATATTTTGCACCGTAAGGATCGACGATTTCAGGTAAAGCAACGCATTCGCCGCCTGCACCCAAATCAGTCATGCTTACGATAGGTGATTTATTACCAAGTTCGGAACATGCGCGAATAACGGATTCGTTGCGGTTTTCCATTTCCGGATTCGATCTTTGTACTGAATCGAAATCGAGGTCTGCTTCCTGTCCGCCCGCGTCTTTACTTGAACCTGAGCCGCCGCCGAGACCGATTGGATACCTGTCTCCACCAATCTGAACTATCAGGTGACCTTTTTTGATTTTGTTTTTCTGTGCATGTCCTTCATTTATCACGCCCCAGTTTCCGGCGACCATGCATGTTTTCTTCCAGCCGTAATGTTCCTTGTCCGCGTTTATCAACTCAAATGAAGTACAGGAGCCAGTAGTGAGCGGCACGCCGAACTTGTTGCCGTAATCGCTTGCACCGTTCGAAGCTTCGATAATAATTTCAAGCGGCGTCTGGAATCTCGATGGATGCGGTGCGTATTCTTTTTCCCATGG
>JAFGPS010000120.1 GCA_016936075.1 Sedimentisphaerales bacterium
AAATAGTGACGTGCAAATGTCTATGAGCTGGATACTTCCGAATACGCTGAAAAAAACGGTAGCAAAGGTAGCGGACGGAATCGATAAGAAGAGAGTTGACCCCGCCGAGAAAAATCCTGATGTTATGCTGGCGCTGAACGAACTTTGTGGTGACGAAGCGGAATCGAAAAAAAATACTTATACGCCGGGTAAGATACTCAAGATAGTCGGTAACCGGCTGAACTACTATTTGACGCAGGAAGATGAGGGCGTTTTTGTCACTGACGAAAACGGTGTCACGAGGAAGATAGATGAAGTAGCCACGGTTCAGCCGAAGCAGATTGTTTGTCTTATGCCGAACGATTTGCATGGTAAGCTCAAACTCGAAATACGACGACGAACAAAAACCAATAACCCGGTTCTGCTGCGAGGAGAACTGAGAGGGCCTCTCGAAGAAGTTGTAGCGTAGTTTGCAAGCTCTCGCTTATGTTTTTTTGCCTGTGAGATAGGTTAAAGTGATCGATAAAATGCGTCACTTTTGCGTCAGTCGCCAGTAGTAAAGCACTTCTAATTGACTTGTTATCCAACTGTTAATTACTTGTAATCCTTGTTTGTGCCCAAAAAACGCAATGTAACTACTTGTTATCAAAGTACTTATGAAGGTCTTTTCGGACTCATAATCCCTTGGTCCAAGGTTCGAATCCTTGCGGGCCCATTTAGATAAATGATTGAAAGCCATGGATTTATGAAACCATGGCTTTTTTCGTTTACGAGCAAAATATTCATCTGCGTCAGTTTTGCATCAGTCGTTTTTTCTCAGTCAGTTTTTGCCCATTCAAGAATCTTATCCATGACCTTGCTTGCTTTATCGATATCTTCATTACGAACCATTGGATAATACTTTCTTGCGAAGACCGCTGCTATATGCAACGGCTAAGAGAGCTTTCCACCATATTTTATCTGTTGATTCGAGTAGCTACTTATATTCTTCAACACTAACATGTTGACTGTTGCAATCGGTAATCCTGATGGTAATCTATTGGAAATAAAAGCCTCAGTATTTCGAGGATGAATTTTTGTTAGCAAAGCAGATTAAAAAAGATATTGAGGAAAGAAAAAATGATCTTCTTCGTCAATTGTTTGACTTCTTAGGGATATTATGGTATTATATTGTATTATATTTACATTTAATATATATTATTGTATAATAATGGTATTTTGTTACGAAAAGTGCTAAAATTGTTTGACTTGATGATTTTTATGTACTATTATGCTAATGAAAGGAGAAGTATGGACCTTTTCTTAGTCTTTTGCTATTTTCCTTTTAAGATGTCTTTGGAAAACTGTTTTTACGTCGTTTCATTTTAATTATTAAGGCATTTAGAGTATGAAACACTGCCCTTACTGCGATGAGGAAATCCGCGATAATGCTATAAAATGCAAGCATTGCGGCTCAATGCTTTATGAGGACAGTATGGGCGCATTTGGCAATGCAGCACAGGGAAGCTCTCAAAGATTGTCAGGTGAAGATACTCTCGATGGATCAAAGACGATATTTGAAGGTCAGCTATATAGCGGCAACCTATTGGCTGGGCAATACAAAATAATTGGTAAAGAGCCTTTAGGTTCCGGCAGAATGGGTTAATCAGGTTTTTGGTAATGGAATTTATCGAAGGGAAAACCTTGAAAGAACTTTTAGCTGAGTGGCCAGAAAAAAAGTTTACATGGCAAGAACTTGAACCCATAGCAACTCAGATTGCAGATGCTCTTGATTATGCTCATAGTGTTGTGTATTGCGATACGATCAACAGGGAAGTCTAAGGTATTCTGCATAGAGATATTAAGTCTGCATGGTTTGGCTTTTATTGATGAATTAGTTACTAAATACATAATCAGAAAGAAAACGCAAAAAAAGAAATATAAACTGTTTCTAAATATTTTAGGAGTAAGTATTTGAGATTTTTATTTGAGACATATAAGCAGCACTATGAACAGGGGATAGAGGCCCATAAGCAAGGTGACTATCAAAAAGCGAAAGTGCATTATCTCATGGCGGCTAAGTATCTTTGCGCGATGGCGAAAGATACGGACGCTGAATTCAAGCAGGAGCGGCTTAAAAAAGCACAGCGGCTGATTGAAATAGCAAAAGAACTTGGAGCCGCAGATAAACACAGATTAACTCAGATAAATCCGGCGGATAGTAGCAGGTCAATCAAAACAAACGAGGATGACGAAGAAGGCAAAGCCGACAGGTGGGTAGTTACTAATCCGCCCAAGACGAGCTTTAAAGATGTAGCCGGGCTGGAGGATGTAAAAAAAATTATTAAACTAAGGGTGATTTATCCTTTGGATCATCTGGAAGTGACTCAGCGTTTTGGAAAAAGGGCGGGAGGTGGAGTTTTACTATATGGCCCACCCGGTACAGGAAAGACCATGATTGCACGGGCGATTGCATGTGAGCTTGATGCGACTTTTATGAGCATCAAGGGCAGTGACATTATGAGCAAGTGGGTCGGTTCCGCTGAAAAAAATATGCGTGAATTGTTTGCCGCAGCACATAACTATCCTCGATGCGTTATATTTATGGATGAGACAGAGTCTATTGTTGCAAAACGGGGAAGTAACTCTACTGTAATGAATCGCGTTATTCCTGAGTTTCTGGCACAGGTCGATGGACTGGAAAAAAGCGAGAATATGCTTCTGCTTTTAGGAGCTACAAACAGGCCATGGGATATGGACGAAGCGGCTTTGCGGCCGGGAAGGTTCGGCGAACTGATTTATGTCCCTCTGCCTGACGAAAAAGCCAGACTTAAAATTCTGGAAATGAATTTCGATAAAGTACCGAAAGCCGATGAAATTGATATGACAAAACTGGCTGAGCGTTTAGCCGGTTATTCCGGTGCCGATATTAAAGGTTTTATAGAAGCAGTGACGGATTTACCTTACCAAAGACAAATAGAGACCGGTTCGGAACACGTTGTCACTTTGCAGGATATTGAACAGGCGATGCTTCGAGTTAAACCAAGCGTAGATTCAAAGATGCTTTTAAGGTACGAAAAGTATAGCGAAAATCGGCAAGGCGGTTAGGAGAAGAATTATGTTAAAACTTGTTCTGAAATTGCTAAAACCAGCGTATGCATTGACCGTGCTGGCTATTTTCATGATTTACAATGGTTATAGCTTTGTTGATTTGCTTCGTACTAATTTGCATGCTTCCCATGAAGCGTCACAAGTTCAGGATGCAAACCAGAGCGCAGAATCTTCGATACAGAATCAGGAAAATCCAGCAGAGATGAATCAGAATAAAACAAGCCCTGCCATTACGGTAATACGACAGATACATCCGGTTACAAGGATTGTGTCCTGGACGGTTTTGTATATCCTTCTGTGTTTAGCGACAGTACCGATTATAAAGAAAATGCTTACTCGTGAATCGAATCTTGTCAATTTGCTACTGGTTTTGGTCTATGCAGCGATTGGGACATTCCTGGCATTCGTGTTTACGGCGTTTCAATTAACTGGAGTGGCAGCAGTTTCATTGGTAGCGGCTCTTGTTTGCTCAAGTATTTTGATTACATGGTTGGCTGGTGAGCTTGAAAAATTGCGTGTAGAAGACAGTTTGAGATAATAATTGGAGATAGTTATGTTAAGAAAAATAACTCTGATAATGATTATACTAAGCGGAATTCTTTTTTCAGTCTCTGCTCAGGATTCGGATAGAGGTGTTCTAATCGACTCAGCTCCCAGGACTGAAGCGGGAGGCCAGAGATGGGCATTGATTGTCGGGATAAATGATTATACTAATGTCCCTACGCTTCGATATGGCCGTTCCGATGCTGAGACACTCGCGAAAACATTAGTAGAAAGATGCGGCTTTCCGAGAAATAATGTAATTCTTATGACAGATGGACAAGAGATTCTTTCCGATCCTGTTTCAAGGTCACGTTATCCAACAATAGGAAACCTTCGTTCTCGTATTAACCAGATATCCCAGCTTGTAGAAAGTGACGATTTGTTAATGATAAGCTTCGCCGGTCATGGTATAAATATTGATGGTAAAGGTTATATCATTCCGGTCGATGGTGATTCCAAAGATATTTATTCTCTTATTCCATTATCATTGATTAAAGAAACACTTGAGTCATCACCTGCAAGACAAAAACTTCTAATTCTTGATGCATGTTATTCGGGCGTCTCCCGAGCTGGTGATGAAACTCAAAGTCCAGCCGAAGCGATTCTTTCGCCATTAAACGGCGCTGGTTTCATAACTCTTGCATCATGCGATTCGCAGCAGCTTTCTCATGAAGATGAACAAGTCGGCCGGGGAGTTTTTACAAATGCTATAATCGAAGGCCTGGAGGGCAGAGCAGATATTGAAGTTGATGGCAATCGAGATGGAATTATTACAGCTACTGAACTATTTGGCTTTGCTTCACTGAAAGTCAAACAATGGAGTTTAGCCAGCGGTAAGGATCAAACTCCAGTCTTCAAAGGGGAACGTAAAGGCCGGATAGAGCTTGCACGTATAGGAATATTAGAAGAAGTTCCAGAGAAATCTCCACTTTTAATAGATTCAGGAAAAACAGACTCATCAATAACACTCGCTGTTGTAGTACCAATAAAAACAAAGGCCGAATTAATGTGGGAGGATGTGAAAAATTTTGACCGCACTAAAGGTTTAGACAAACTATTAGATGAAGCTGAAATCGCCTTAAAAAATGCCCAAACCTTCTTTCAGGAAAAAGCTTATTCCGAAGCTAAGTCTTATTATGAAGATACTATAGCGAAATGTGAAAATATCATAACGTTGGAACAAAAACAAAAAAATAATGTTAAACAAGTAATAACTAATTCAATCGGCATGAAACTTGTATATATCCCAGCAGGTGACTTTATGATGGGTGATCCTACTTGGGAAAAAGACGCAATACGCCCGAATCAAACTCAAGGCCCGCAACATAAGGTTACGATAAGCAAAGGTTTCTGGATGGGAATATATGAGGTAACTCAAGCCCAGTATAAAACAGTTATGAAAAATAATCCGAGTAATTTCAAGGGAGATGATTTACCTGTGGAGCAAGTTAGCTGGGAGAGAGCTACTGAGTTTTGCAAAAAGCTCAGCCAGAAGGAAGGCAAGACTTATAGGCTGCCCACTGAAGCAGAATGGGAGTATGCTTGTCGAGCAGGAACGCAAACCCAATATTATTTTGGAGAGGATGATTCCTTATTAGAAGATTACGCATGGTATGGAGATAACAATAACAAAACACATCCAGTTGGCCAAAAGAAGCCGAATGCATTCGGTTTATATGATATGCATGGCAATGTCTGGGAATGGTGTTTGGACACAGGGAGTAACAATTATGAAGGAGCACCGAATGATGGTAGCGCCTGGACGACAGGAGGAAACACGTCCCGTATTTTTCGTGGCGGTGCTTGGGGTGTATACTCGCTTACTTCTACGATTCGCAACTGGCGATCACCCGACTTTCGGAGCGATGGCGTCGGTTTTCGAGTTGTTTTGGAAGTCGAATAAATCATAAAGTGACAATTTTTATAGAGACTTTTATAATGAGTGATAACAATTTTGATACGATAGGTAATCAACCGACAATACCGTGCGAACCTGGTGGGCATGTTTTGAGTGGGCAGTATAAAATTGTTCGTGAGATTGGTTCCGGTGAGATGGGAGTTGTATATCTTGTCCGTGATCTTGAAAGCATATAAGTAGAAGGTAGCTTGAGATAGTAATTGGAGATAGTTATGTTAAGAAAAATAGTTTTGGTAATGATTTTGCTTACAGGGATTCTTGCTTTAAGTAATGCTCATGGTTCTGATAGAGGCGTATTCGTAGAGCCATCGCCGAGAACTGGGACAGGGCAAAGCTGGGCATTAATTATTGGTATAAATGATTATACTAATGTTCCAACTTTGCGATACGGCCGTTCTGATGCAGAGACACTTGCAAAAACGTTAATAGACAAATGCGGCTTTCCTAAAAATAACGTTGTTCTTATGACTGACTCAAGAGATATCAGGGTAGATAATCCATCTTTATATCCGACACGAGGAAATCTTAGTTCTCGTATTAGCCAGATAGCCCAGCTTGTTGGAACTAACGATTTACTTATTATAAGTTTCGCCGGACATGGTATTAATATAGATGGCAAAGGTTATATCATTCCTGTCGATGGCGACTCTAAAGATGTTTATTCTCTTATTCCCTTATCATTAATTAAAGAAACGCTCGAAACATCATCTGCAAAACAAAAACTCCTGATTCTTGATGCATGTCACTCAGGCGCCCGAGCCGGTGATGAAACAGAAAGTCCGGCCCAGGCAATTCTGTCACCATTAAATGGCGCTGGTTTTGTAACTCTTGCTTCCTGTGATTCGTTGCAACTTTCTCATGAAGATGAACTTGTTGGCAGGGGAGTTTTTACAAATGCAGTAATTGAAGGTCTTGAAGGTGGTGCAGATACTCAAGCCGAAGGTAATCGTGATGGAGTGATAACTGCTAATGAATTGTTTCTATATTCGTCTTTGAAAGTGAAGCAATGGAGTCTAAACAGCGGCAAGATTCAGACTCCAGTCCTGAAAGGAGAATTTACCGGCCGGATAGAAATTAATCATATTGGAATGACAGAGAATATTCCACAGGAAGATAAAGGAAGTGATTCACAAGAATCTCCATTTTTTGATGATTCAGAGAAACCTGTACCACCAGTGACTCTTGCTATTGTAGTACCTGCAAAAACCAAAGCTGAATTAATGTGGGATAATGTGAAAGATTTTGATCGTAGTGAAGGTTTTGATAAGTTATTAGACGAAATTGAAATTGCCTTAAAAAATGCACAGACCTTCTACCAGGAAAAACTATATAAAGAAGCCAAGTCTTACTTTGAAGATACTATTTCAAAGTGTGAAAATATCATAATATTGGAACGACAAAGAAACGGTGAAGCAGGAAAAATACAAATTGAGGACCCTGCTATGAATGATAATGGTAACCAAATTGAGGAAATTGAGATACCCAAATATAAACAAGGCGAAATAAAGATTAATTCCATTGGTATGAAGTTTGTATATATTCCAGCCGGTGAGTTTATGATGGGAAGTCCATTAGACGAAGCAGGTAGAGAAGTTAGTGAAGGTCCTCAACATAGTGTTAAAATAAGTAGAGGCTTTTGGATGGGAGTATATGAGGTAACTCAGGCAGAATATAATGCTATTATGGGCAGTAATCCGAGCTATTTTACTAAAGGTTTTGTTATAGATAAAGGATTCCTGGGTTTAGGTGTTAAACGTATAAGTGATGAAGCAAGTCAACATCCTGTAGAAGTAATTTGCTGGAACGATGCTACAGAGTTTTGTAGAAAGTTAAGCCAGAAGGAAGGTAAGACATATAGTCTTCCGACCGAGGCTCAGTGGGAATACGCATGCAGAGCAGGAACTCAGACATTGTTTAGTTTTGGTGATGAAGATTACTTATTGGGAGATTACGCATGGTATTTGACTGACAGAGTACATCCTGTAGGCCAGAAGAAAGCTAACGCATTCGGTTTATATGATATGCACGGCAATGTATGGGAATGGTGTCAGGACTGGTATGAAGAAAACTATTATTCTAATTTTACCGGTGTAGATCCTCAGGGACCGAGTTCAGGTTCGTACCATGTTCTTCGCGGCGGGTCCTGGTACGATGATCCTTCGTATTGCCGCTCTGCGGCTCGTCTCTGGAACGAGCCCGAAGTCACGAGCAACAACTACGGTTTTCGTGTTATCCTTAAAGCAGAGTAACGCACAAAGTAACATTTATATATAGAGACATATGAAATGAGTGAAAACAATTTTGATACAATAGGTAATCAGCCGACAATACCGGGAGAGCCTGGCGGGCATATTTTAAGCGGGCGATATAAAATCGTTCGCGAGCTTGGCTCAGGCGGCATGGGAGTTGTATATCTTGCACGAGACCTTGAACTTGAAATGGATGTAGCAATAAAGGTTTTGCCCGCGATTCTTGCGAGGAACAAACGTGCTATCGAGAACCTGCGGCGGGAAGCAAGGACTACCCTGAAGCTGACTCACCCAAATATTGTACGTCTCTATCATTTTCAGTCCGAAGAGGAAATCAAATACATCGTAATGGAATATGTAGATGGCGGCAACTTAGAGGAAAAGATTTCAGCCGCTGGTGCATTGACTCTGGATGAAACTGTAAAGATATTCAGTCAGGTAGCTGCTGGTCTGGATTACGCACATTCTCAAAACGTTCTTCATCGCGATATAAAGCCAGCCAACATAATGCTGAGCAAAGACGGCAAAGCCAAACTTGCAGATTTTGGAATTGCACGACAATTAAAAGATTCAATGACACGTATCACGGGAAAGGAAACTTCCGGAACATTGCTTTACATGGCTCCTGAACAATTCCGCGGCGGCGAGCCTGACCATAGAAGCGATATCTACTCTCTTGCGGCCAGTATTTACGAGTGCCTTTCGGGAAAACCTCCTTTCTGGCGAGGCTCAATCGAATACCAGGTCATGCACGAAGAACCCGCACGATTAGAAAAACTAAATGAAAAACAAAATTCAGTCTTACTCAATGCTTTAGCTAAAAAGCCTGTTACAAGGCAATCATGTGCAAGGGATTTGTTGGGCGAATTGGATGGAAGTGACAAAACTTCTCAGCAGACACTGGATTTAAATTTAGAGAAAGAAAAATCGGAAGCTCAAACAAACATAAAGCTTAAAGATGCAATTAATCTATATAATAATTGTAAATTTGGAATTGCAAAGAATTTGTTTTTAGAATTAGCTGATAAAGGTGATGCTATTGCAAAAATGTATGTAGCAGATTTTTATCAAAATGGAAGTTGTTTTTTCCCTTATGATCCTCCAAAAGCAGGGGAAATAGCTCTTGAAGTAATTGAGCAAGTAAAAATGCTTGCAAATAGCGGTAATTTAGATGCTATGTTTTTATTGGGAAGTGCTTATCAAGATGGTCTTGGGATAAACAAAGATTATCATAGGGCTATCGAATGGTACAACAAGGCTATAGAAGTTGGAGATTCAAGCGCAATGAATAACCTTGGTTGTATGTATCATGACGGTGAAGGTGTAGAACAGGATTATCAGAAGGCTATCGAATTGTACAACAAAGCTATCGAAGGTGGAAGTTCAATCGCAATATGGAACCTTGGGCTTTTGTATGAATATGGTGAAGGTGTTAAGAAGGATGAACACAAAGCTACTGAATTATATCTTAGAGCAGCTCGATTAGGTAATATAACAGCCCAAGAGGAGCTTACTAATAAAGGTTTGAAGTGGTAAATATTAGCATAAAAAACATAGATAGTTATAGATGATTCTATTCAGGGATTGGCGATGGTAGAAAGTATAGAAGTTAAGATTGTTGAGGATAAATTTATCTCTCGTTTGCAGGAGAATTTTGCTGAGTGCGAGAGTGGTTTCCGGATTCAGGAATCGGATTGTTTGTCTGAATTGCGGAAACTTACTAGTGCGAAATTATTGCGAAATGAGTTGGAAACGAAATATCCATTAGGTAAATCGCTCTCAATAAGAATCATTCCGAAAGAAGAACGTTCCGGCAAATGGTTCAAGAAAACTACTGCTGCCCAACAAAATCAAATCTTTTTAACTGGTAAAGTCATTATTCGATTGGAAAGGTTTGTTGAAAAAGGTTCTGACGATGAGCCTCTTTCTTTATCTGAGCTTCATTCTATATTAACGAAGGAAACTGAGCTTGCTAATCGTAATCGATATGAATCTATTCTGGGGCTGTATAGTCCTACAGGCTGGTCGCAGGATGCAACGGATTTTATACAAAATGATCCGCCGGGCAGCGGCTGGGCATCTAATAGAATCTATCCTGTTTTAATCGGGCCTGAAATTAATGAACTTGTTTGGGATACGAAAAGCGAAAAACTTAGTAAATATATTCAGTACTTCTGCGGCCTGACATTAGAGGAAAGGAGTAGAATCTGTAAAAACGAAATTCAAAGAGCAATATTAGTACAGGAATTCGCAAATATTGCGAAAATAGCACAATCACATGGCTTTGAATTGGACTTTGTAAAAAAAATAGCAAAAGAAATAGCCTCCGGCTCTAAAGAACTTGTAATAACCAAAGTCTCTGGAGTTGGTCTTGTTTTAAAGAAAAAAATATAAATTTTATTAGGAGATATTAGTTATGAGAAATTTTATTGATAAACTTTCTGGTCTTTTTGGCGGCAAGCTTATGAAAATCGAAAAGCTTACTACGAATCAGCTTGAAGATGAAAAAATCCGCCTTCAGACTGTTCAGGAAGGCTTCATTAATGAAGTGAAACAGCTTGAGGAAAAGAAAAGAACTTTATTCGAAGAAGGCAGAAAGAAAAAGAGCGCACTGGAAAAGCAGGCTATCGCGGTACAAATTAAACAGGTTGACGATGAAGCTAAGGATGTTGTCAAAGCCAATAATATTATCGGCAGGCAAATTCTTGTTACCGGCAAACTTACGCAGATTAAGAGACGCGAGAAACTCCTGAAGTCCGAAGGTTTGTGGGGAATGATTAGCTCAGTAGAGCCTGAACAGATTGAGAAATTCATGCTCGATATGAAAGTCAAGAGCAAACAGGGTGACGCCCAATCGAGAAGGCTGCTCGATATCTTAGGCGAGTCCGAGTCGGAAGTCGAAGCGGTTGATCCTGATATTTCGAAAATTGTAGCCGCTATGGAAGAAGCCGGCGAAGATGAAATCACAGAAGACGCATGGGAAAATATAGAGGAAAAAGTATTCAAGAAACCTGAGGAAGAAGAGCCTGAAGAGGATTAAATCAGCAGATGAACGCAGATGGATACAGATAGGATAAATATATTATGGTTGATTTGAGTGGTGTAGTAGGTGACAGATTAGAGAGTGTGTTGGCTAAGGCGAGGAAGCTTGTTGAGAACAAGGAATTGTCAAAGGCGGCTTTAGCTTATGCACAGGCTGCAAAATTGATGAAGCAATATGCGGATTCGGCAACGAGTGACATAGTAAAAAAGAAGCGTCTGGTTGATTCGGAAAAACTGCAAAGTTATGCGGACCAATTAAAAAAAGGTCATGTTCCGAATATGCAGGATAAGGCTTCTGCCGCTTCTAATGATATAGATATAACATTGCAGGAAGATGATTATTTAGCAAATGCGCGCAGCCTGATAACGCAGGCGAAAATTAGTTGGGATGAAATTGCGGGTCTGGATGATATCAAAAAATTTGTAATGGAATCTTACGCGCTTAGTCTTGCCAAATTGCCTGATGGAGTAGGGTTGCCGAAAGCGGCGAATCTTTTGCTCTATGGCCCTCCTGGAACAGGGAAAACTCTTATCGCAGCCGCTGTATCGAAAGGACTTGAAGCGACATTCTTTTCCTGTAAAGTCAGTGACATGCTGAGCAAGTATTTCGGCGAATCGAGCAGGCTTATCGATGCAATATTCGAGCTGGCAACGCAAATGAGTCCATCGGTGATATTTCTCGATGATTTCGAGTCCATCGTGCCAAGCCGGGACAGTGACAGCAGCGGGGTAGAAAGAAGGGTACTTACGGAACTTCTTACCTGTATGGACGGCTTCGCGAATAAAAGCAGTGACCATCTGGTTCTTGTAATCGCTGCTACGAATAAACCATGGCTGATTGACCAGGCTATTCTTTCGCGGTTCGGCAAATTAGCCTATGTCGGCCTGCCCGACGATAATGCAAGAGAGAAAATTTTTGAACTTCTTTTAACGAAGAAAGGCTACAAAATTCGGGATAGCCTTAGGGATTTTGCGAAAAAAACCTTGAATTACAGCGGCCGCGAGATTGAACAAATCAGCAAGGAACTTATAAGGACAATGATTTCAAAAGCCAATCCCGACCTTGCGGATATAGCGGTAAAAGGTAAGAAAGCAGTGGAACAATATATGTTGAAGATGTCGGATATTACTATTGACGATTTGGAAGCTCTTATTGAGCAAATGGTACCTATGACAAATCAGGATGACCTGACAAAATACGAACAATGGAACCGCAGATGAACGCAGATAAACTCAGATTAAAATTAGATAAAAAAATACCAGTGTACATCTGCGTTACTCAGCGGATTAAATTGATTTAGGAGATAAAGATGGGATTATTTAAGAGTAAACAACAGAGGCAACTGGAGCGTGACATGGCGATTCAGAATGTTTTGGATTTGCATAAGAGGCGGATTCGGGATTTGAATAAGCATGAAAGAGGCTATTGTGAAAAAGCTATTCGAGCAAAAAGGCAGGGTGACAAGGCGAATTACCAAAAGCTGTCCAGGCTGCTTGTTCAGACGATGAACGAACGAAGGCGAATTGAAAGTGCACTTCTTACATTCGAAGCACTCGTTCAAACGAAAGAAAGAATCGAAGGTTACGGTCAGTTCGCAAAAGGACTTCAGACGGCAACGAAATCTATTTCGTCGGTCTTTAAGAATATCGACCTTACCAAAACAGTGACAGACCTTAACATGGCAATGGGACAGGCGAAACAGATGGACAGGGCGATGACGATGGTTCTTGACAGGGTCAGTGATACAGCCTTCGAGCCTGATTATGAAGCTGATGAAGAAAATGTCGGTATAGAACAGATTGATGCGATGATTTCCGAGCGGGCCGAAATGGCTGAAGGGCAGGTCGATGGTAAGATTGATGATATGCTCGGCGAAATCGAAAAGCAGCTCAAAAAGGAGAAAGAGTAAAAGAAAGGACAAAGTTGCAAACGCAAAAAGATTATGAATTCTTTTGTATGGAATGAGGACTTAAGTATGTTAAGGCGAATATATGTTATTATGGTTCTTTGTTTGATTGGCTCTATAGCAATAGCACAGGATTCGGATAGAGGTGTCCTAATCGGCACAGACCCGAGGACTGAAGCGGGAGGGCAGCGATGGGCTTTAATTATTGGGATAAATGACTATACGAATGTTCCTACCTTGCGATATGGCCGCTCTGATGCCGAAACGCTTGCAAAAGTTTTAATAGAACAGTGCGGCTTTCCCAAAGATAACGTTGTCCTTATGACCGATTCAAGAGACATTCGATTAGATAGCCCTTCTTTATATCCAACTCGCGGCAACTTATATGCTCGCTTAAGTCAGATTGCCCAGGTGGCAAAAGCAAATGACCTATTATTGATAAGCTTTGCAGGACACGGTATCAATGTCGATGGTTGGGGCTTTCTTATGCCTGCCGATGGCACTACAGTCAATATTGATACTCTCGTTCCATTGTCGTGGGTTAAGGAAACGCTCGAATCATCCGCTGCTAAACAAAGACTTCTTATTCTCGATGCCTGTCATTCAGGCGCAAGAGCCGCAGATGATAAATCAAGTCCGGCTTCAGCACTTCTCTCGCCGTTAAGCGGCGCTGCTTTTGCTACTCTTGCATCCTGCGATTCGGACCAGCTTTCGCATGAGGATAATAATATTGGGGGAGGTATTTTTACAAATTCAATCATCGAAGGTCTCCAGGGCAAAGCTGATAAAGAAGCTGGTGGAAATAATGATGGTGTTTTAACTGCTTATGAGCTGTTTTCGTATGCTTCATTAAATGTGCGGCAATGGAGTCTTACCAGCGGCATGACACAAACACCTGTTCTGCGTGGTGAGTTCAAAGGAGAAATTGAACTTGCCAGATTCAAGACTGCTGATGAATTAAAAATCCAGAAGGAAGAACTCCAAAAACGTCTCGAACAGATTAAGGATAAAGAAACAAGCAGTGTGACTGAACAATTGCAGAAAGAGATAGCTGAACTTGAAGTTCAATTACAAGCAATTACGGGAGGTTCTTCCGAAGGAGTTGGAACTTCAGATGATTTTGAGGCCGTAAATGCAAGATTTGAATCAGCTAAAAAGCAAGTCGAAGATATCAAAGCTCTCCTTATAGAAACCTTAAAGACTTATCAGCCTACAAGTTCTACTGTATCTAAAATTCAGGAAAGACTTGAAGTATCGCAGGCGGAATTAAAGAAGTCAGCAGAAGTATTAGATGGTGCAATTGACAAACAGATCAAATCAAAACAGTCATCTTATAATGAGCTTATAAAAGAATTATTACCCTCAGCTCCTCGGGCACAGAAGGTGAAACAAGAAATAGATTCATTTATCAAAACTCGAATGGAAATGCTGAATATATTATATAAAGGTGAAGTTATAACAAATACAATTGGAATGGAGCTTATTTATATTCCTTCAGGAGAATTTATGATGGGTAGTCCTTCATCAGAAGAAAAAAGGAAATCGGATGAAGGCCCTCAACATCGAGTTACGATAAGTAAAGGTTTTTGGATGGGTGTTTATGAAGTAACACAGGCCGAATACGAGGCTGTAATGGGCAGTAATCCGAGTTATTTCAAGGGTGATAATTTACCTGTTGAGCAGGTAAGCTGGAACTATGCAGTAGAATTCTGTAAAAAGCTTACTCAGAAGGAAGGTAAGACATACCGTCTTCCTACAGAGGCAGAATGGGAATATTCCTGCAGAGCAGGGACAACAACGCCATTTAATACTGGTCAGACTATCAGTACCGATCAGGCTAACTATGATGGTAATTATGTCTATGGCAATGGAAGAGAAGGTATATATCTTAAAAAGACGACGGCAGTTGGAAGTTTTCAACCCAATGCCTTTGGTTTATATGATATGCATGGCAGTGTATGGGAATGGTGTCAGGATTGGTATGATAAGAATTACTATTCAAATTGTCCAAGCATTGATCCAGAAGGCCCAAGTTCAGGCTCGTCCTATGTTCTCCGTGGCGGCTCTTGGTTCTTCGAACCTTGGTACTGCCGCTCGGCACATCGCAGCATGAGTTCAGCCAACTTATTGAGCAGTAGCTACGGATTTCGTGTCGTCGTCTTGGACTTTTAATCCTTTGTTCTTTTATACTTTTACCCTTTATAATCTCGAGTGAAGCGTAGATAGAAAAATTTTGAAAAGGAACCGTAGATGAATACAGATGAACTCAGATTAAATAAGTTAGAACCAGATATGAATTCATATAGAAATGATTAACTTTTATTATAATGACATTTTAGAATCACTGGTTAAAAATAGGTTTTTGGGTTAAAAAAAGGCTCTAATAAGAAGTAATATAGCTAATTAGTAAAAAAAAGTAAATAAAAGTAAAATATAGGTTGCAATAGTGCCGAAATGGTATTATAATATCTCTAATGATAAAAAAGTTTTGTAATATTGATAAATAATGGAAGTGATGTTATGGATAAATTACTAAGTATTGAGGATATTGCGGAAATCCTGGGGTTGGAATATAAATCTATTTACCGTCTTATACGCAGCGGTGAACTTCCTGCTGCACGCATTGGGAGGGTTTACCGGGTAAATGAAGCTGATCTGGCATCTTATATTGAAAGCCAGAAACAGGCTCTCCATGAAGAGACTACAGGACAAAAGCTCTTTGCTCAGCGAGAGGTTCGTTGCGGAAGCTGCGGCCAAAGGATTGTAAGTGAACTTGGTATTGCAGGTCGATGCGAAGTATGCCAGGCAGCTTTATGTGCAGAGTGTTTCGGGATTAAAAAGGAAAAATGCTGTAAAGCTCATCAGGAAAATGGATAATGGTACAAACTATTTTGAAAAATAACATTTGTTGATTTTTAAGGAGCTAATTATGAAGAGGAACTGTTATTTACTAATGCTGCTTTTATTTTACATTGCGTTGATGGCGGGTTGTCAGCAGGGCTTGCGTACGGACCCATCTGAGTCTCCTCCAGGCGTTATGGATGATAAAATAGCTCAATTGGATATGCTTAGAATATTAATCTGTTCGCAGGAACAGGTTGAGTTGAGTGATGAGTCGTACAATAGTGATGAAATGTTACAGCAGGTTATAGAGCATTTCTCGAATCTCGGATTCAGGATAGTTGAGGGTTCTCCAGCACCGGCTTATACATCTTCACCGGGAACTTTAGCGACAATTGCAAATGAGCAGGATGTTGATATGTTTGTTCTTCTTCGTGCCGAACCGAAAATGCTGGATAAACTTGGCAATTTTTATTCTTACGAAGTTGATGGGCGAGGGAAAGTAGCACAGATAGTCGGGCAGGAATTACTAACGACAACAAGTTCACTTGTTCGCGGTGAGCGTGATCTTAATGAACGCAGGGCAGTAGATAGTGCATTACAGGCTTGTGGGCAGGAACTGGCACAAAAACTCAGCGATGAAATAGTTCGCAAGACCGCCCAGGGAGCACTATTGCGACGTATAAGTGTGAGCCGACTTGACAGGGCTGAATTGGTGGATTATGTACGAGTAGGGTTGTCACAGAAACCCGGTATTGAATCTGTGTCACTTGCATCGTGGAATAAGAGTAGTGGTCGAGCAATTTTCTGGGTACGTCTGGACCCAAGTGTCAAAGAGAATTTAGCCGCGTATCTTGAACAGATTGATAATGTGAAATTAAGAGTTAAACGACTGGATAATACAGATACAAGTTCACGTAAAAAATATCTTTTGGAACGATAATAAAATCAGGAGACTAATTCTATGGACATTATAAGTAAAAAGAAAATAATTGTTCTGCTTGTAGTTGCTGTTTTGTTAATAACAGGTAATGTAAGAGCGCAGCTTGAACGTGCCCTGGATCAAACCATTAATGATGCAGCGAGGGACATAGCAGATCAACTGAATAAAACACAACTTGAAGGAGTTAAAAATATCGCTATTCTGCCTCTATGGGGAGACATTAGCGAAGAAACCAAAAGCTATATAGTCAGTTCGATTCAAAGTCAGATTATCGGTGGGCCTTATACTATTATGGAGCGGGATACACAAGCTTGGGAAAACCTGCTCAGTGAAATCGAATGGAATACATTGCGTGAAGACGTAATGAACCAGCAGACAATTCAGGGTTTCGGAAAAATTGAAGGATGCGACGCAGTTTTATATGGTACTATCAGAGAATGTGCGACTTATCCAGATAGCGGCAACGCCGTAACAAGATTGACACTAAGATTGGGTGTAGTGGAAACTGGTGAAGCGAAATGGAGCAGTGGGGAAGTCAAAAAAGTAAAGATTATTTCTCAAAATATTCAGGCTCCTCCTGATATGAATCCGGCTGTTGTGAAGGCTATTAATGATGCTGCAAAAAAAGCCGCGGAAAGTCTTAAAAGCAAAAATCTCAATATAAAAAGTTTTTCATTCTTCCCTCTGCTTGGGAAAGATCAGAGCAGTTATATCAGTAACGTTCTCCAGGGCCATTTGACTAACGCCGGATGTAGTCCTGTACCTGTTTCTCAAATGCAATTGCAGGAATACCTGGTTGCAAATTCAGGTACACGTGAAAGCGTTGAGACAATGAGTAACTTTGCTAAATCAAAAGGTAACAATGCTTTGCTTTATGGAACAGTCAACGAATGCCAGATACTTAATCGCAAATACAAAGCTGTTGTCCGTATGACACTGAA
Source organism: Sedimentisphaerales bacterium (assembly GCA_016936075.1). Taxonomy (GTDB): domain Bacteria; phylum Planctomycetota; class Phycisphaerae; order Sedimentisphaerales; family Anaerobacaceae; genus JAFGPS01. The sequence continues at coordinate 17,454 of JAFGPS010000120.1, forward strand.
TATAGTTAATGCGGAAACAGGGCAATCTCTCTGGAGTCCCGGCGAAATTATTGGCTCAGCACGTCTGGATTGGCAGGATGCGGTTCGATTGGCGGTTGGTGATCCTATTGTGTGGGTTATTGGTGGACTTTTAATATTAGTAATTATCTGGCGTTCGTTTAAGAAACTGTTCCGTTCAGCAATGCGTCCGAGATAAAATTGGAAAGGAGTAAGGAAAATGGGAATATTTTCGAATAGATGTGCGAATCCCGAATGTCGTGCAAGAGTATTAAAAACCGCCAAGTATTGCAATATTTGCGGCGAACCAGCTACTTCGGCTGATACAAACTGCGGAAGATGCGGTTCCTCCGTTGGAGCGCAGAGTAAATTTTGCTGGAAGTGCGGTGCAAATCTTAATGATCAACCCAGAACCGATTTATTTGATAATAGATGGATTCGGGGAGAAGATGATTTTGCTATACGTGTCGATGAATGTGATGTTAAAGGTTTCCTGAGTAAGGGAGTTGTCGTCGAGCATGGTACAAGAGGCATGGTATTTCAGGCCGGAAGGTTCTGTGGATATGTTGACCCAGGTAAGTATGACTTGAATGGTTTCTTGAAAAAAGTGAACAACTTTAATCAAACGACTCCTGCTTCTGTTGTTCTGGTTGATGCCGGTAACGTAGAACTGCACCTTGAAGCAATCAAACTGCATAGTCGTGAACAGATGGAAGTTGACGCTGCTTTTAAAGCAGTAGTACAGCTAACTGACCCGGAAAAGTTTTTTACGAATGCGTTTAAAAGCAGAAAACAATTAACTATTGGTTATCTCTCTGGTTCACTTGTGGACGAGCTTCGTGCAGCTTTACAGACCTATGTAGGCTCTAAATCAGTCGAAGAACTTTATAGCAATACTCAGATAAGACAAGATGTCGAAAGACAAATGCAGCTAGAACTCGAACCCGTTTTAGAGCAAATAGGTCTTGAGCTGGTACAGATTCGTTTTGTTGATTTCTTCTGTGAAGCTTATGATCCAATTAGAGAAGAACAGGCTGGATTTTATATAGATACCAGGAAAACTGATATCGATATTGACAGGCTCAAACTTACTCAGCGGATGAGAAAAGAAATGACCGCAGATAAAATGGATCAGTTAAAAACGGAAACTGATTTTGAAGATTTTATCAGGCAGACTGAACATGAACTGGGGCTGAAAGACGTTATCCGAGCCGATGAGATGGACAAGCTCAAACGCCAGTTCTTACAGGAGCGAGACAAGGACATTCTGGCACATCAAATTGAAATTGAAGGTATTAAAAACGATTCTGACAGAGAAGAAGCGAGAAAAGCACTCGTTGCCAAAATTGAAAATTTCAAACTTCGCAAGCACACTATTAGAGAAGATAATCTGGCTGATGCCGATACGGAAGATACAATAGAAAGAAAAAAAATCGACCGTGATATGTATGAGGCAGGTATAGCGGTAGATCTTCGTGAAAAAACACAGAGAGTAGAGCTTGATAGACAAAAAGCAGAGCAGGAAATTGAAGCCGCAAGGTTGCAGGAACGCTCGAAAGCATCGGCGCAGGCGTTGCTTAGTATTCTTGACGGCGATGCATCGGATCAGATAGCGAAACTTGAAGAGTTGAGAATGAAGCAGAATCTTTCTCCTGAACAAATTCTTGCAATGACCGCGGCGACAAATCCACAGGCGGCTCAGGCACTTGCGGAAAAATATAAAGCCGATGCATCTATTAATGAAGAACGGTTCAAACAGCTTAAGGAGTCCATGTCTAAGCAGGAAGAAATGTCCAGGGAATCCGCCGACAGGCTCGAGCGAGTTATGAACGTTGCCATGCAGCAAATGGGTATGACTGCAACGACACGTGCCCAGGCTCCGAATTCGAGTCAGACGGTAGTTACTCCAGGAGGCGGCTTTGGCGGTGCACCAATTGTTGTTAATCCGCAGGGGAATCCACCGAGTAATCAAAATGGACCTAAAGGAGAAATTGCTTGCCCAAAATGTAAAGAGATGATACCATCCAACAGCCGTTTTTGTCCGAATTGTCGTGAGAAACTTTAAATGAAATAAAACTAACCTGGAGGATAAATGAAGCGTTGTCCCTACTGCGCAGAGGAGATTCAGGATAGTGCAGTTAAATGCAAACATTGCGGGGAAATGCTTACGCTGCGCGATACCGATACTCTCGACGTATCTCATACAATAGGCGATCAAAAATCTTCGCCGCAATACGATACACTCGACGCCGCTATGACACAGGGCAGAGAAGCGACTATTCTTGCAGCACAGTATCGTATCGTAAAAAAACTCGGCGAAGGCGGAATGGGTATTGTCTATCTGGCGGAAGATACAGAAATGGGTAATCGACAGGTAGCAATAAAAGTCCTGCCGCCTTTACTTTCCAGGAATGTTCGTGCGGTCGAGAACCTTCGTAAAGAAGCAATCACCGCAATAAATCTCAACCATCCCAATATAATTCGTTTGTACGGCTTTCATTCCGATGGCGATATAAAGTTTCTGGTCATGGAATATATTGATGGCCATACTCTTGAAGATAAAATCTATGAAAATCCTTCAGGAAAGCTTAATCTGGATGAGACCATTAAAATATCAGAGCAGATAGCATCTGCTTTAGATTACGCTCATAGCCAGAATCCGCCGGTTATACACAGGGACCTGAAATCATCCAATATAATGGTAGATAAACAAGGTCACACAAAAATCCTGGATTTCGGCATTGCACGAGAAATGAAGGATTCTTACACACGAGTAACCGGCAAGGCCGATACTTCGGGTACATTGCCTTACATGTCACCGGAACAGGTCAGAGGACTAAAACCGTCTCCTTCAATGGATATATATTCACTTGGTGTAATCTGTTACGAATGTTTGAATGGAAAAGTACCTTTTTATACAGGTGAATTGACATATCAAATTATACATGAAAAACCGGGTTTAATTGAAGATATTCCTGATTATATAAATGATGCTTTACAAAATGTTCTAGCCAAAGACCCAGAAACAAGACCTCAATCGGCGAATCAGGTAATTGAATTGCTAATTCAGGAAACAGAAATTGTAGGAAGTAAAAATGAGAATGCTATTGAAGTTGGGAGACCTTTTAAATATGTGGGAAGAAGAGAGTTTATGTCTTTCAACTGTGCATTTTGTGGAGGAAAAGGGAAACATGCGATCGTTCTTTGTGATAAAAATGGCAACGAAGTTTATGTTGGTGAAATATGTGCTTTACACGCTGGAGTTGAAATCCACAAAAAGGAACCAGTAATATCACAGAAAGAGCTACCTATAGAATCAAAGGAAACTAAAAAACTTATTTTCGAAGTGCCTGAATCTAAAGAAAAACAACAACCAATCAAAAGCAAAAAAGGTTTATGGGTAGCTTTAATTTTGATATTTGCGATCACAATCTTTATTGTTACTGGAATAATGAGTAACAAAAGCAGAAGTGTTAATACATCACAAAAGAGCAATTCCAGCAATTTACGTACAAACCTAACCGGAGTTTCTCCTGAGTCGACAAAAACTGTAAAAACAGTTTCTCAACCTAATCAAGGAGATATAATTACTGATGGTTTGGTGGCCTATTATAAACTTGACGGGACATCAGGTAACGTTTTAGATTCAAAAGGTGTAAATACAGGAACAAATCATGGTGCAATTCGAGGGAAAAAAGGAATTATAAAGAATTGTTTCGAGTTTAAGGGTGGCATGATAGATTGTGGTAATAGTAGAAATATAAATACGCCTCAGATAAGTGTATCTGTCTTATTCAAGACAAGTATAAATAATGATTATCAGATTTTAATGGGCAAATTCTCTAATAGAAGTGGTGTAGGATGGTCAATCAAATTAAGAAATAATGGTAAAATATGGTTTTTGATAGGAAATGTTCAAGTCTCAAATGAGCACTTAGAATCTACAGTTAAATATTCTACTAATAAATGGCACCATTTAGTAATTACTTATGATTCAAATAAATTAGCAACTATTTATTTAGATAATATTAAAAGCGGTTCAGGAACGTTAACAAAAACAATAAATGCTCCTTCAGTAAATTTGCAGCTTGGAAATGACGAATCTACAGTGATTGAACATTATGAAGGCTTTATGGATGAAGTTAAGATATGGGATCGAGCTTTAAGTAATTCAGAAGTGTCGCTATTATATAATTCTTATTTTTAATTCGGCTAATTATTATATGTTTTTGGAGTATTTAAATGAAGCAAAATATTTGCTCATCTTGTGGGAATGTTTTTGAAGGTGAGAGGTCGAGGTTTTGTGACCAGTGTGGCTTTGAGTTGACGCAGGTAAATTCTGCTGAAATTTCAAAAAAACCTGAAACACAAACAGATTGTCCGACTCAGGAAAATATTTCCAGTTTGTCACAGGAACAGAAGGAATCTATATACCTGGAAAAAGTTAAAGAAGCACGTTCGGATGGAAAAGTGCCGGTATGCGAGATGGAGGAGCTTGAGAACCTGCGCGAGTGTCTTGGAATAAGTAAGTCTCAGGCAACAGAATTATCTGAAAAAGCGATTGAATCTCTGCTGCCCATACAGAAAGATGACTTTGACAAGAAAACACGAACAGGGACAACTCAGGGATTGTCATTATCCATCAATACCAACCAGTTCTATATGCAGGGTTTTCGGGGTGTTATTGATATAAAGCTGGAAAATCTCAGTGATGATTATTTTGAAATAGTAAAAGTTGAGTTATCAAGCGATCTTCTTGCACATGCCCAGCGATGGAGCTGCTCGCTTGCATCGTGCCAGAATGTCAGGAAGAGATTTTCCGTTAAGCTCGCCGATGCGGGTATAGAATGTGTGCAGTTCAGAATAAGTCTTAAAAAGGCAAATAAGATATATGCTTTCTGGGCTGATACCGACTTGCCTATTTTCGAACATACCAAGGACCTGAGAAATATTTCTATTCAGGCACATAAGCTGATTGATTTCGGCAGTGTTTCGGACAATGCAAAGAATATGGGTAATTGCATAAAAAATCAGGTCGATAATTTTTTGAAATTAGACAAGATACAAACTGCAAATGATTTCATGTCGGAATGCAAAAGATTACCTGCAAACTTTAAGATATTGAATTTGACATTTGATCCGGAACGCAGTGAGCAGCTTACAAATTCGATGACAATTGTTAAGGCATCAGAAAAGAGCAAGAGAATTGTTAATCCTGATAGAGGTTCGCTCACAGATTCAGCAAGCCTGCAAATACAATCGAAGGACATGCCAGCTAATATAGTTCTTTTTGCAAAGTCGGAAATTAGTTTCGGAAAGAACAGGCGAAATGATATTGTAACTCGCATTCTGCCGCGTTCGGAAAGTAATGATAATCAATCGAATCAGATGGGCAGGGACCATTGTAAATTGGAACTTACTGAAAACGGTGTATTTGTAAAAGACAATAAGTCAGTCAATGGTACTTTACTCGATGGTAAAGAGGTAGGTACGAACGGAATGGAAATCAAAGCTGAGAGCAAAGAGTTGGAACTGGCCGGCGTATTGAAAATGTCAATTGGTTATGTTGGAAGCAGGTATCAATTCGATAATAACGCTTATGAAAAGCTATTCAATAGCTCCTTAGGTTTATTATGGAATGCCGCGTCGAATTGCAGTCTTAATTCAATAACCTTAAAGCGGCTGAATAATCTTGGCGCCGATGATAATAACGGCTTAGAAAGTTATTGTAATATTTATCGCATAGCAACAATTGGCTCAAAGCCGCATTGTGCAATCAGTTTCGCAGACAAGGGACTCGAACCGATACATGCGGCTATTTTATATCTTGGTAACCGTTTTTATCTCGAAAACCTGTCAGATTTAACGGATGTAGTTATTAATGATACAACACTATCGAAAAATGAGATTATACCGCTATGTTTTGGTGACAGAATTCGAATCGCACGACTCGATATGAAATTCCAGCAAAAGTCACAATTGTACATAGATTCTTAGAATATTTAAAAATATTAGGAATATTTGATGAACAAATTTAAAAAAACTGAAAATGTAAAGTTGAATTTGCGATCAGAGATATTTTATTTAGCTATTCTGATTTTATTCTCATCTGCTATTGCAGGTTGCAATGTACCAAAAAGAAAAGCAGTTGCTACATGGCGAGGCAATTTAATTGAAGAAAAGCGAATTAATGAAAAAATAGAATATTCAAAACCTTCAGTGGATGGTATTGATTGGGAGAGCAAACCGGGTATGCTTTCTTTGTCTTTGAAGCAAAACAGTATAGCAAACTATGATTCAGAAAAAATATATCAGAAAATACGAGCAGTACGAGTACTTTCAACACCTTTAGAAATTAATATGGTAACTGGACATGAAGGTGTAATAGGTAGGGTAGTATGTACGGCGGTTATAGCTGGTTTGTGGGCGTTTCCAGCAATGGATAAGAAAAACGCTGAAATAGAACGTGATGCCATTCAAAAATTAAAGACAGGATTATCTTCTGTAACTACTGAATATTATGCATCTAATCCTTTTGGACCAGAGAAAGCAAAAGGAGTTACTCCTACTTATGAACGTGAAGTGCTCTACGAAACTGATAAAGAAATATTATACGACCAAACAAGCCAATCAGTAATACCAATGCCGAATATATCAGTTAAGCTTATCAATAGTATCAATAAAGATAAAGAAATAGTTGCAGAAAGTGACAAAAATGGAGTAGTAACATTTCCTATTGCTGAATCAATTCGTAAGGCAAATGAATTAAAAGAGGCAAACTATAAAGTTTATTGTAAATGGGAAGATAACTGGGAGGAAATAGGAGTTGTAGAACTAAAAAAAGAACATATAGCACAAATTATAAATGATTTAATGCAAAGTAATTTGGCCGCTACTGGAGTTCCCGATTTACCACCTTTTGCTACGATAACAACTAAACTGTCTAATACAGAAGTTAAAGCGGATGGCGATTGTGATTTGTCACTTACTGTAGCTAATACAGGAAAAGGAGAATTTTATAAACTTGTTGCAGTTAGTCAATGTGAAATTCCTGAAATAAATGGTTTAATATTTAAATTTGGAAAGCTCGATCCGGATGATAGTTTGACTTTAACTAAAAAAGTACATATTCCACGAGAACAACTGACTGGACCGGTAGCGGTTGAATTTGTATGGTCGGAATTAAATGGATATGAGCCGGAGCCTGTTCAGGCTAAGATTATGGTTAAAGGTTTGCCGAGACCTGTATTTGCGACAAGTGTCCAGATTCTCGATGATAATACAGGTAACTCTGTAGGTAATGGTGATGGTTTAATCCAGAAAGGCGAAGCGGTTGACTTGCTGGTAACTATCAAGAACATCGGAGACGGCGCAGCTCGAAACGTTACAGTTGGTATGGATGAAATATCAATCCCTGATGTTGTGATTAATATTAAAGAACAAAAATTAGGAGAAATTGTCGTTGGTCAAAGCAAGCAGGCTCGATTGACTATAACAACTAAAAGAGCCGCGGAAATTGATAAATTAAATCCGACAATTCGTGTACTTGATGAGTATTTTGGGCAGGAACATACAGAGCAATTGGCTCTTGCATTAGAAACTGAACTTGCGCCAAGTATTATGGCATATAATATGCAGGTCTATGTTGGTTCTGACGAAATTCCAGTTCGAGGCGGAGCGGGTAATGAGACTGCTATTATCGCAAGAGCAAAGCCCGGTACTACTCTTAATGCAACTGGTGAATTAGGTAACTGGATACGAGTGGAAATGCCCAGTATCGGTACAGGCTGGGTGCAGCGTTCTATGATATCTTTTGAATCGACAAGTTTGGCAAATATAGTTTCGCAATCATCGGGTGGAGTGATAGAAATTTTGCAAAAGCAGCCGCCTTTGATTGCAATTGCAAAACCACTGAATAATAGCAAGCTCACTATGGGGCGTGTCGAAGTAAGCGGTGTTATTGCAGATGACCAGGCGGTTAGTCTTGCTGAATTCAAATTAAATGACCAGAAAATTGATTTATCAAGTCAGCGTGGAATTGACCGTATTGATAAGGCTCCTGATACGGCACAACGTGAATTGAATTTTTCTTTTACAGTTGATTTAGCTGAAGGGACAAATACCATTGAAATAACTGCTTTGGATAACGATGGACTTGAAGCTAAGAAAGCAATTTCAGTTATATATGAAAAAGAGCAGGGTAATATTTATATTGTTAGTATTGGTATAGATAAATATCAAAATATTCGGCCATTAAAGTACGCCGTAGATGACTCGAAAGCAGTAGCTGAATGTCTGAAAAAAAGTCTGAATGTTCCTGAAGAAAATGTATATTGCTTGTTTAACGAAGATGCTACACTTCGTAATATAAGAGATACTCTTGGAGTAAAAGTTCGGGAACGAGCCGGAAAAGCCGATACTGTAATAATATATTTTTCAGGCCATGGTGCACCCGAAGCTGATCAATGGTCTGCTGATGGAGATGGTGTAGCAAAGTATTTGTTACCAATAGAAGCGGAACAATCTTCTTTGTATTCAACTGCGTTGCCTATGGAAGAGGTACGAACGATTTTTCGCAGGCTTATAAGTGAACGTGTTATCTTTATGGCTGATACATGCTATTCCGGCGAAGCGGGTGGAAGAACGTTAATGCCGGATGGGACAAGCTTTCGCTCTATAAAACAAGATAATCTTTTAAGAAGATTAAGAGAAACAGGAGCGGGGCGAGTAATATTAACTGCTTCGCAGGGTTCAGAAGTCAGCCAGGAAAAAGACGAACTAAGTCACGGCGTTTTTACTTATTATCTGCTCAAAGGTCTTGAGGGAAATGCAGATAATAATCAGGATAATATTATAACAGTTACGGAACTATATCAGTATGTTTCTAAAGAGGTTCCCAAGGCAACTAAAAATACCCAGCATCCTATGATGGATCTTGATGAGATGAGTGGCGAAGTTGTTGTTGGTGTACTGGAGTAAGATAATTGAAATAAAAGGCGAAGTAGATTATGGAAAAATGTCCTAAATGTGGAAATGTTCTGGAAGGTGGCAGAGAAGGTTTTTGTGACCAGTGCGGGTGGAAATTAACTGTAACAGTCAATGAAGAAAAGCCTTCAATACCAACTCCCGCAAATAGTTCGAGTGCAGGTTCATCTGATTTGGCATTATCAATTAATACCAATGCGTTCTATATGGAAGGATTCAGCGGGATTATTCATATGCGCATTGAAAATAAAACTTCTGAGCTTTTCAATCTTGTTGAAGTCAGAATGGAAGGGGACATTCCTGTAAAGCAAAATTCGTTCGATTTAATTCTGGAGCCGGGAAAATCAAAAGAAAGAAGATTTCAATTAAACGAAATTAAATCAAAAGGTCCAAAGGCAGTTATTTTCAAAATCCAGGCTACAAAAGGTGATAAAATATTTGATTACCGAGCGGAAGTGACACTTAATGTCAGAGAGCGAATCGATGATGCCAGTAAAATGCTTTCTAATGCCGGTAATCTTGAGTTGGGCCGGGCAAGTGAGAAATTCAATATTGGCGGTGTGATTAATATTGATATCAAAAATATGATAGATAGCGGTAAGATAAAAACCGCCAACGATTTAATGCAGGAATATGAACATTTACCAGTTAAATTTAATCCTGTAGAAATTGAGATGACGGCTACGAGGCAAACCCCAAAGCCCCGCAAGGTTTGGCTTTATGTTGTGTGTGCAGTTGTCGTATTAATATTTTGTACTATTGGATTTGTATATCAAGCGAATAAAACAAAAAGTGATAATGCTAATGAAATATTAGTTAAAGCACAAGCGGCTCGAACGAGTGCGATGAACTCCCATGCGGAAATTGATGCACCGAGTTTATGGAAAAAGGCCGAGAGCTATTTCGAGGAAGGTAATACATCGTTCGAGAAAAATCTTTTTGAGAAGGCGGAGCGGTTTTGGAGCCAGGCTATGGAAGAATATTCAGCCGCCCAGGTTTATGCCCAGGGTGTATCGCGTGTCCGGTCTGCTAAAGAAAAGTATGAGGCTGAATTATCCAAATATGATACGGAAGTTTTGAAAAAGTATGGCGGACAGACATGGAATGATCTTAATGAGGTAATTTCTTTTGCCAGGTCGGCAGGGGAGAACTTCGATTCTGCAGTTGAATGCTACAAAAGAGCTTTGGAACTTCTGCCAATAGCAGCTAAAGAAGCTCAGGAAGAATATGACCACCAACAGAAGAACACTGAAAATGCCACACGTGCATCCAGTGCAAAACAAAAGTACGAAGATGAGTTATCAAATTATGATATTGATCTATTGAATCAATATGGTGGCCAATCATGGGAAAGTGCCAAGTCGCTGATTATAAATGCAAATTTGGCCCGTGACGATTATGAAAAAGTTATTCAGTATTATGAACGTGCTTTTGAAAATTTGTCTTTAGCATGGGAAAATGTTAAGACTGAAACAGAAAAAGAATCTGAACCTAATCAAAATCCAGGTCAGATTAATGAGACATCTGAAGTTGTTATTTACAGTTTCGATGAAGGTGTCAAGCATTTTGTTCAAGAACTGGCAAATTTTGTTGATGGAACAGATTCGGTTTGTATTCTCAATAGAATTACAGATGCCGATGGAACAAGAACACCATTTGATTGTACTCTCGAAAATAAAATATATACAGAATCTCTCATTTATGAAAATATTAAATTATTAAGTTCTTTATCAGATACAAGCACTCAGAGTGTGTTTTATATTACTATTAATAGGCAACTGGAAGATTCAATATTAAACTTATCTGCAATAATTGGAAGTTCAGGTAGTTTTGATAGAATAGATAAAATAAAAATCAGTTTAGATACTGTTTCACAGGGTCATCTATCGAAAATGGTTGCAACACCAGAAGAAATTCAGCAAAATCCTGAATTGAAACCAGATATTATTGAAGTTCCTCCTTTGGAATTAACCTATTCCATTATGGGAATGCATAATAACAAGGGAAATTGGGATTCAGTTGTGATAAATAACGATTCTGAATTAAACAGCGGTGACTGTTTCAAAATAAACTTTCAGACTAATGAAGATTGTTACTTTTATGTTCTTTTGTACGGCTCAGGTGGGATATCACAAAGTTTATTTCCACATGAAGAAATAAGTATTGACAACCGAGTTAAAAGAGATAAATTATACACTTTGCCCGATAAGGAGAATTGGTATTATCTTGATAATGTGATTGGTATCGAAACGATTTATTTTGTAGCCTGTTACGAACCAATGAAAGATATTGCAGGGATTATGGCTAAAATGGAACAGGCTGAGACAGATAATAAATTGAATTATTCAAGGGAAATACAGAAGGAGATAAGTAGTATTCAAACACGAGGCCTGAATAGTGACGAATATGTCATTAATCAATTCAGAGGTGTTTCCAATATTGCTCCGAAACCGGAATGGAATCTAAAGTATTATGAACAAAACATACAGGCAGTGACAGATGTCGTCAAAGGTGCTGGCTCTGTTGTTAAAATTGTTAGTTTTAAGCATCAGTAAGAGTGGGGGATAATAATTAATAAGGGTATATTTATGGGATTTATAAAGATAATGCCGCGTATGCCACCTATGTTGCTCTAAAATGCAGAATATTATATTGAAGTATGGTAAAATTAAATGAACAGATTATTGGGAGAAATTTATGAAAAGTTATAACACACTTTTATGTTTGGTAATTCCAGTAATAGGAATAATGTTTATGTCGGGATGTGGAAGCGCACAGAAACAAATGCCTCACATGTTCTTTGGCGGTTTTAATGTTGAGACTCAATTGGGCAGAGAAGATATCGTATTAGTTGATACCGTTGAGGGATCATCAACATTAACAACAATACTTGGTTTTATCAATATCGTTGATGGTGATAAGCTTGAACTTTTTGGAATTAAATTTTTCAAAGATAAATATACTTATTTTAAATCATATGATAGTAGATTGGGTCAAGTAGCAGATAGAGCTTATTATAAAGCCCTTGAAGCGACACCAGATGCTGATGTGATTTTTGAAAAAAGTGTTGATCATGAAGATGGTGGTTTCCCTCTTATTTATGCGACTAAAGTAGTTACATTCCGTGGCAAAGCCATGAAACTCAAAGTAGATCAATAATAGCATATTCTGAGATGTAAGATTTTATTTTACCACAAGAAACTGAATCTTAGAAGATTTGGTTTCTTGTGGTTTTGGAACGAAAAAGGAGTTATATGATGAATAAGAAACGTTCAATTGTGATTTGCAATTTCCGTTTCGTAGTATTTTATAGTTTTATTATTTTTATTTTGTCTACAGGCTGCTCAGATATTGTAAATCAACCAATGATTACAGGTAGGCAAGTAGAAATGGTATTAGTCTCTAATGTACCGAATACTACTTTTCGTTATCGCATGCAGGTAATTGATGCGGCTCCAGAGGAAGGTTGGGAAAATATTGGGACTGGACAAAAGGTAGCGGCATATCTTTACGAAGGTGGACGTTATGAAATTGAAGCTAAACCTCTCGGATATGATGGTAAAAGGATAAAATTCACCGAACCTATTGAAAGATATGATTTCCAGTTTCTTGCTGCGGATAAGCAACCGAACTTTGAAGAGAATAAGTTATTACCAAATAATGATATTGAAGAGCCTAAAGTTGCTGAATCGCTTGAGACTAATATTCCTGTAAAAAAAACAACACCAATGAGTCTTCCTGGTATAAGCAAAAAGTGGGCGATTACAATTGGTGTATCGGAATATCAGCAGCGTGGTAAATGGGGTTTAGAAAATCTTTATTATGCCAGCAAAGATGCGGCAGCTATTGCCGAATATTTACAAAGCCCTCAAGGCGGGCAATTTGACCATGTTCAAATATTAACAGACCAGAAGGCTACAATTAAAAGTATCAAAATAGCCTTACGTGAAAATCTCAGAAGTATTCAGAGAAATGATATAGTTTTGATTTTCTGGGCAGGTCATGGAGTTCCTGATCCGCATGAGCCAGATAAGCTTTATCTTCTTGGTTACGATAGCGATCCTGAACATATGGCTTCAACAGCATATGCAATGAGTGAATTTAAAAATGATATTCAGAACTTGAATGCGCGACAGATTATTTTAATTGCTGATGCGTGTCACTCTGCCGGTTTAAGTGACCCAACCCAGTTTATTCGGGGTAATACAGAAAATAAAATCGTGGATAGTTTAAGGGGAGTTACAATTGGTCCTGCTCCGAATGTAATAGGTAGCTCAGTAGATGGTTCTGTAGAAACAATAGATTATTCTAATTTAATATTTACAAGCTGTGAGGCCGGTGAGCGATCTCTTGAATCTTCTCTACTTGATGGAGGTCATGGTGTTTTTACTTATTTTATTCTTGATGGACTTAGAGGTGCTGCTGATAGGCCGGACAATAACGGGAATGCAGATGGGAAAGTAAGTCTTGGAGAAATGGTAGATTACGCAACGGATAGGGTAAAAAGATTCAGTCAAAATCAACAACATCCGGATACCGGCGGACGATTCAACAGGAATCTGACCATGGGAGTTGTAAAGTAAAAAAAGGCTTTTAATGCTTTAAAGTTGCGTATAAGTTTGATCCTTTAAGGTGTGAAAATTATTTAACTATAAGAAACTGTTAAGTAATTATTTATAGTTATTATAGGTGAAGTTGTTGAAAAAAATAGGGCTTGCTGAATAAATTGTAAGTTCTTGTTTTACAACGTGATTGAATTATAATCTGCCAAGTGAATGGAATTCGGATTAAATCAACACAAAACCTTGCACTTGGAGCACACGGATATATCGCAGGGACAACCTTCATCAGTTAGAATTTAAAATTTCAATTAATTAGTCATGAATGAAATTTTGCACGGCAAGACACAAAAATCTTTTTGAAAATGCCTAAATTATTTTGATTTCGATTTTTGTGGCCTTTATGTTACTGTCAAACCATATCCCTATGACTTCTGTATCTATATATTTTGTTTTCAGATAGTTAATAGCTTTACGAAGCATATCTTTTTTTGCTGCTGTCGGATACTTTATTAATATCACAACCACTATGTGACACAATCGCAAGACGTTTTGTGTGTTGGTCACAAATTGAAGATTCAATATTTTGGCAAGTATGGTTTATGGTTTCCTGGTCATTTGCCTCGGATAATATTTTCTCTGGAGCTGTCTCAGTGATTACATCAATCCGATTAACTTTCCAAAATTTTCTTACAAAGTCAATAGAAGGTAATTATATTGTTCCATCCATGCAATTGACAATGGTTCAATAATCTGAATTAAGATGACTTTTCATTTTTTTCTTTATCAAGAGTCTATTTATTTTCTATTTTTCCAAGCAGTCTCAGTAGTCCATCAAGAATGGTCAATGGATGCGGCGGACAACCTGGGATATAAAGATTAATAGGTACAATTTTTTCTGCGCCATTATTAACTTCAAAGTGATTCTCATATATACCTCCTGAAATAGCACATGCCCCAACGGCAATAACTATTTTAGGATTTGAAACGGCCTCGTATGTTTTCTGTAAAGCGAGTTTCATATTTTCTGTAACTGGGCCGGTAATAAGCAAGCCATCGGCATGTCTCGGGGAAGCGACAAATTGAATGCCGAATCTTCCCAAATCGAAACCAACTGTACCTAAAACATTTGTATCAGCTTCGCAGGCATTACAACCTCCGGCTGAGACCTGTCTTAATTTCAATGAACGACCGAAAAGGCTTTTTGTTTTTTTATCCAGAGCCGCGGCTAAATTCATTTCATCTTTACTAAGTATCAAGTTTTCTCTCGTCCTTGTTGAAAGTCTATAATCACGGGTGAATTTTATGGCACTTTCAGGACAGGTATTTGCGCATTGTGAGCAGAACAGGCATTTTCCAAGGTCGATACTTAAAATCTTATTTTCTTTTTTAAGTGCGGCAACGGGACATATTTCGACACAGAGTTTGCAGTCTCTCGAGCAATTGGTTTGATTTATTTCGGGCTTTCCACAAAATCTGTCGGGAAGCTGCGGCTCGGTTTTTGGAAAACCGATTGTTCTGTGTTTCTGTTGAATTCTTGCGAGTAACGCTTTTATCATTTTGTCACCTTATAGGTCATGTCCGCAATAAGAAAGGTTGAAACTTTTATTACATAACGGAAAATCTGATATCTGCTGATTTCTCATTGCCATAGATAAACCAAGCCAGTTATGAAATGATGGGTCAGTAATCTTATAATGACTTAAAGAGCCATTCTTGTCGGTGATACCAACGTGACATATTTCACCTCTCCAACCTTCAATCAGGCTTACACATAATTTGTCAGGTGCGGGCTGTTTTTTATCTTTTGTTATCAGTACCTGAGGATATGCTTTTATCTGGTCAAGTATGAATGAGATCGATTTTTGTATTTCGAGCCATCGTACATAAGCTCTCGCAAAAACATCTCCCTTATGCCAGCTTGATACCGGTATTTGCGCATATCTAAAGATACCAGCAGGGAAATTAAATCTGCAATCGATTTCCTCGCCGCAAGCTCTGGCCGGTACGCCTACAAGACCGAGTTCCCTGCAAATCTCAGGAGAAACAATACCTGTATCTTCAAATCGAGCCAATACAGATGATGTATTCCATAGCAGTTTCACAGCGACTTCTACATCTTTTTTTAATTCGATAAGTTTTTTGGCAAGCAAATCCGCAGTTTTTGCATTTATATCGTAGTTTACTCCTCCAGGCGAAACCAGACCTCTGCCAAAACGATTGCCGCAGAGAAGGGCAGTCAAATTAAGAAAGTCACCACGAATTCTGCCGCAAAATGAAGATGTCGGCAAATAGCCAATATCACCGGCAAGTGCCCCTAAGTCGCCGGTATGATTAGCAAGTCTTTCTAACTCGAGTGCTATGCCGCGAAGTGATTGTGCTTCAGGTGAAACCTGATTATTACTGAGCGATTCTATAAGGTGACAATATGCGGTTGTATGTCCTATCGTAGTATCACCCGCGATAGTCTGCATATAATACAGCGTCTTTTTATCCAGACCTTTGAGAAGTGTACGTTCTATCCCGCGATGCTGGAAACCAAGCGATATTTCGAGATTCAAAACATTCTCACCGTGACACTGGAAACGAAAATGTCCCGGTTCAATTATACCAGCATGTACAGGGCCAACCGCTACTTCGTGTATTTGTTCACCTTCAACTTGGAAAAAATCCATAACAGAAGGTTTGATTTGTTCATTTTTATTTCGGTTCCAGGCATCGCGGCTATCTATATATGATTTATGAAAACGAACTGGTTTAAGCCAGGGATGTCCCTCTGGTACAATTGCCCATTGTTCTGCGATTTCACGTTCAAATAAGTGTGCCTGTGCGCAGTCCGGAGTAAGCGAAGGATACTTATCATAAACTTCGGATGATAAGGCGGAAAGTTTACCCGATTTATCATCGGCAAGAATCGCATAAAGATAAAATGAACTGGAATCTGACGGCACAGCAAAAAAAGAAACTATTCTTTTTCTTGATGCAACATCTTCTATGACAGTGTTCCTGAATTTGTTGATATTAACAACTGGAATCTGTTTAATATCAATTGCATGGCAGTTATAAAACGAAATTGAATTTGAATTCTCCATATCAATTCCCTCCCATTATCACAGCTACATCATGCAGCAGGTTATTAACTACCGGCGGAATATATAATCCAAGCACAAGCGTTAGAATTCCAAGTGCCAATGGCGGAAGAACCGAGGTAATAGTATCTGGATTAGACTTAACCTCCACGTTGTCATTTTTTTTGCCATGAGCCATATTCAAAAAAGCTATTGCCATACCAATAAATATAAGTGCAAGGACGACTAAAAAAGCAATCGCGATACCAATTTTTCCCTGTTCAATCATTGATTTGACAATTGTAAATTCACTTAAGAAAATTCCGAAAGGCGGCATACCGGTAATAGCCAGAAAACCACCTATCCACAATATGCCTGTAATTGGCATAACAGCCAATACGCCGCTTACATCTTTGGTTGTTTTCGTTTTATAAACAGCAAGAATGTTACCAGCGGCAAGAAACAACATTGCTTTTGTTAGCGAGTGATTAACTGCATGGAGCATCGCACCGTATGTCGCGCCCGCGCCGATACCAATGCCAATTGCTAATATTCCCATGTGTTCGACACTTGAATACGCGAGCATTCTTTTATAGTCACTTTGTCCTAATATGAAGACTGCTGCCCAGCCAATTGATATCAATCCAAACAATAAAAGCAGTTCCTGACAGAATTGTCCAAGACCAGCCGCTAAGCAAACCTGGTAGCTTCTTAATATTACAAGGAAAGCACAATTCAAAAGCGCACCGGATAATAACGCGGATACCACAGAAGGTGATTCGCTATGTGCATCCGGCAGCCATGTGTGCAATGGCGCCAAACCCATCTTGGTTCCATAGCCAACAAGGAAAAGAAGGAACGCGGCCTTGAGCCAGGGGACATTCAACAAATGTCCCTGTTGAATCAAAGTGCCAAGGAGTATGGATTTATCATTCGATTCTGGAACTGAAGCCGCGATTACAAGAAAGAAGTTACCGAGCAAAGCCAATGCGATACCTACCGAACATATCAGTAAATATTTCCATGTTGCCTCGAGAGAACGATGATGACGATGGAAATATATCAGGGTCGCCGTTGCAAGAGTAGTTGCTTCCATCGCTACCCACATCAAACCGAAATGCTGGCTTACTGTCACAAGTGTCATTGTTGTAAGGAAGGCAAGAAGACATGCACAGAAAATTGCTTCAGGAGTATTTGTAAAAAAGACTCCTTCTTCAAAATCCTGTTTCCTTTTTCCCGATTCACTCGCAAGATATCCGAAAGCATAAAATGAACATGCCAGGAAAAGCACACTGACTATTGTCAGGAATAACAAGCCGGGCTTGTCCAGAAGGAGCCAGCCGTTAAATAGAGGTTTTGCTTCCTTATGCCAGGCCGTAATAGTTATGGCTGTATGGCAGACAGACGCTGTAATCAGGATAATACGGCGAATGAGATCGTGCCGTACTGCTAACGACAAAACCGCAGCTATCGCAGGGATCAATAATAACGCATATATCATAAAATTAAACTTTCAACTTCGATAACTGGTCTGTATCTATATGGTCAAATTCACGATTAATATGAAACATAGTGATACCCATAACGAAAACAGCGACAAAAACATCCAATAAAATACCAAGTTCGACAAAAACAGGTTGTTTTTCAACCAAAGCAACACCGAAAGTGTATATTCCGTTTTCCATAACTAAATATCCGAGAACCTGAGTAACCGCTTTTTTCCTGCTAACGATTAAAAACAGTCCCGACATAATTGTAAAAAAAGCAACTGGAACAATTAAATTGGATTCGGTCGCAACAGGTAAAAGAAGTCGTGAACTGAGCCACAGACATATCATGAGAATTACTATTCCCAACGCGATTGACGTTCCATATCCAACGAAAGGTTCAATCTCGCGATTAGTATTCAAATCTCTCAAAGTTCTCCTGAGCAGCCATGGAAAAACAAATCCCTTTAAGCTTATTATAGCGATAGAAAAAAATATAAGATGCAGTTCGATGTTATTTATATTAAATAAAAGAGGCAGCAATCCCAATACTGTTCCCTGTATAGCTACGACACGAATACAAGTTCCTAACCTGCTCAAGCCAAGCAGTGTAAAATTAGTAAGAACAAGAAATATCATGATTGTATCAGCGATGTTATTCATAAAATTACCTTAAGATAAGCACCAGAGCTAAAATCGATAAAATAGTCGCTCCTACGAGAAGCTGGGGGACATGCAGGAGTTTTAATCTTGCCATTGAGGATTCTATAATACCAACAATCACCGCAAGAAGTATCATAAAAAGTATTGTCACCGGGACGTCAAGTAGTAAATTACCGCTGTGTATCGGCATAATAATACCAATGAGTATAGATCCGAGCAGCCACATTTTTACGGCGCTGCTATAAAGAATCATTCCTAAATCCGGGCCGCTGTGGTCGAGTATCATAACCTCATGTATCATTGTCAATTCAAGGTGAGTATTTGGATCATCGATTGGTATTCTTGAATTTTCTGTTAAAAAAACAATCAGAATCGCAAAACCGACCAACACGAAAACAGGACCAGTGTTAAGCCAAATGCTGAGATTTAGTGATGAAAACATCTGTGACAGAGAAATATAACCTGTATATTTTGCGACCGCCGCAAGACCGATTAGTAATGCTGGTTCTGAAAGTGCGGAAAATGTCACTTCTCTGCTGGCACCCATTCCTTCGAAGCTCGAACCGGTATCCATTGCCATAAGAACAGTAAAAAATCTCGAAAGCCCTAAAAGGTAGGCAAATAAAATCAAATCCCCATTAAAACTTATAATGGTTGGCAAACCTCCGAAAGGAATAATCATTGAACCGATTAAAACAACAGATAAACCAATAACCGGCCCGGTTCTGAATATCCATGATGTTGTTTTACTGTAAACCGCTCCTTTACGTAATAGTTTCCATATATCGTAATATAACTGCAATAAAGGCTGTCCCGTTCTGCCCGCGAATTTCGCTTTTGTTCTATTAATAATGCCGAGTAAAAACGGTGCGGCGGCGAGAGCAATAATCATATTGAGTAGTTTAAGAATAAGCATAATTCTACATCAGTTTCCATATTAAAAGTATCAACAGTGTCAGAGCGATATATAAAACATAAATCTGGAGTCGGCCATGCTGGAGCCATCGCAATTTGGAAACAAATAAATTAATCAATCTATATACAGGTTTATATATATACTTTTCACCAATATCAGATGTGTCTGAATGAAAGGCCGATTTAGAAGGAAAAATACCTTTCGAAAGCGAAACATCTTCACGTGTAGGCAGAAAAAGTTTGAACAGGTTCGTAAGAGGCTGTGCGAACGAAGTAGCTGTATATTGCATTCTTGAGTCCGGCTTAGCATACCCGCAATCCCATGTAACTGTTTCCTTGATGATACGGTCGCGGAGCAGCATTTTACGTAAAACCGAAAAACCGATTATCATCACAAATAAAATCAATGATACTAAAACAATATTCCATAATATTGTTGATGCTGCTTCAAGCTCTCCCTGAATATCCTGAAGCTGAAACGGACTTATTTCTAAAATGACATTCTCTGCGGATTTTATCACAAGCGGTGAAAATATTCCCAAAAGTACACAAAGAAACGCAAGAGTTACCATTGAGAATTTCATTCCGAATCCGACTTCATGAGCATGTTGAGCACATTCACTTCTTGGAAGGCCAAGAAAAGTTATACAAAATGCCTTTGCAAAACAAGCCAGCGCCAATCCGCCAATAAGAGACAGGCTGCCTATGACAATCAGGACAAAAATCATTGCTTCAAATCCGCCGCCAATATTGTTCTTGTAAACTCCAAGATAAATCAGGAACTCACTGACAAAACCATTTAAAGGAGGCAGTCCGCAAATGGCTATAGAGCCGATAAGAAAGGTAAAAGCTGTCCATTGCATGCGCTTAATGATCCCACCAAGAGAATCAATATGACCTGTTTTGCAACTATGTAAGACTGCACCTGCACCAAGAAAGAGCAGCCCTTTAAAAGCAGCGTGATTTATCACATGAAACAATCCGCCAGTAAAACCAAGTACCGCAAGAACTGGCGAATTCATGTTGATTCCTAACAGGCCTACACCTAATCCAATCGTAATAATGCCGATATTTTCGACACTGTGATAAGCCAGGAGACGCTTTAAATCATGCTGCGCTAATGCGAAAAGGACACCGAGAATGCCTGCTGTGGCACCAATTAAAATCAATAACCAACACCACCAGGCAGGGGGCATACCTAAAATAGTTAAGGCTCTGACCAAACCGTAAATGCCGGTTTTTATCATGACGCAGCTCATGACCGCTGAAACATGACTTGGTGCCGCTGGATGAGCATAAGGCAGCCAGACGTGCAGCGGCATAAAACCTGCCTTTGTACCAAAACCGACTATAGCCAATAGAAACAAAATATTAGCCAGCGACGACGGTACACCTGAAATTTTATCAAAATCCAGAGAGCCTGCGTGGTGCCCAAGTAAAATGAAAAATACGATAAGAAACGCTGTTCCAATATGCATTGCAATAAGATATATCAAACCAGCCTGGCGGACTGCCGGCTTCTCATATTCGAATGTAACAAGAAAGAAAGAAGAAAGGGACATTATTTCCCATGCTATAAGAAACAGTACTCCATTTCTTGCTACAACTACAAGTGACATTCCTATTAATAGTAAATTGTAGAAAAACCATGGCACGCCAAGATTCTTTTGTTGTCGATATGCTAAAAGATATTCACTTCCATAAATAGAAACGATTGCAGACAAAGCAAGTATTGGAATTAAAAAAAACGCTGATATGGCGTCAATCTGGATAAAAAAAGAACCAGAA
Source organism: Sedimentisphaerales bacterium (assembly GCA_016936075.1). Lineage (GTDB taxonomy): Bacteria > Planctomycetota > Phycisphaerae > Sedimentisphaerales > Anaerobacaceae > JAFGPS01. The sequence continues at coordinate 38,916 of JAFGPS010000120.1, forward strand.
GGTATGCTCCAATTCAAACGTAATGTTTCTGTTTTGCCATGAAGAAGTACCTGAAAAGTTGGGATAATAGCAATAATGCTGCCGACAACCGTTCCCATTGCACCAATAAAAGACGCTAAAACGGCCTTTCGGCTGCTAATAAGTGAACCTAAACCACCGACAAAAATGATAAACAGACCCAAAAGAAAAAGCGGCATTTAATTTTTCGCTCCTTTTTCTAAAATAAAATGGTTTTGTTTAAGGCTGGATTCTATTCGAGCTATTCCAGAGAAAATCTCATCCCGGCTGCCTTGCTTTTTAATAATATCTTTGAATTTGTCATCACGCAGTGTATAAGCCAGCCTGGAAAGTAAATGCAAATGTGTTTTGACTGTAGGACTGATAAGTGTAAAAAAGCAGTTTACAGGTTTGCCGTCAAGGGAATTAAATTCGATAGGCTTTTCAAGGAAACACAGTGAAACCACAGGCTCAGATATATGTAGAACTATCGGATTGCGAACATGAGGTATAGCAATGCCATCACCGATAGCGGTAGAGGCCATAGCTTCTCTTGCTAAAATAATTTGCGTTACAAAATCTTTATCTATTTCCGGCGGAAGCTTCATGAGTTCCACAACGTTTTTTATAGCAGATTCCTTTTTTTTACCTTCGACGCGATAATATATTCCGCCAAAGTTAAGTGCTTCCAAAAGGCTGTACATTGGAATGTCAGTGTTTTCAGGCTCATGGAATAAATCTGCAGAAACATTGATCTGGCGGGATGTTACCCATTCCAGCAATTCAGACCGGTTAAAACGGTATTGCTCACCAATTTTATAAACTGGGATTTCACCCTTTTTTAACCATCTATAAATAGTCTTTTCATTTACCTTTAACAGGTTTGCTACATCTTTTACAGTTAGTTGCATATTTCTCACAATATGGACATATGTACCTTTATATTAGACATCTTTGGACATGCTATGTAAGTAGTCATAAAATGTCAATTATATTTTTCTGAATTTTAAATAAATGTGAATCAAAACGATATCTCTCTGGATTACATCCAAAAAGGTTTGAGTTAAGTCGAACGCTATCAAGGGCAGTTAGTCGAACCAAGTTACAGGTTTTTTAAGATTCTGGCTGATAATACAATAAAATTGTTGTATTTATGCAGGAAATACTATTATCTCCAAAATGACTCCAACATCGAAAAGATTTCATAGTAATAATTAAAAGCATCCCATTTTCCATGCCAACTAATTAGATTATTAAGTAATTTTATTAAAAATAGGATCAAATGTCCGCTCTCATGTTTAAGCTCTGATTTCTAAATTTATTGCGGTATTAAGGAGTTAGGTTTTTAGACATACTTGCCTGGTCTGTACCACCATAAGCTCCCATGTTGATTCGATTGCCATTAGGATAGAGTTCATCACCGACCGGAGAATTAGGATCACCTGCATCTATACAAGGGCTGTGAATGATATCATTCACCCATTCAATCGATACTGGATCCCAGCGTCCGGTTTGAGATTGCAGGTGATAGTCACCAGGCACCCAGAAGTCATCATCTTCATTTTCAGGTGTTCCATTGTCACTTAAGAATCCTTCTAAGAAAAAAAGTGGATCCTCGGAGATATTGTGAAAATTTTGATAAGTCTCCTCGATATTTGAATTGGAGACAATAGAATCATTCGAAAGATATAATTGTTGACTGCCATTTCCCCAAACGATGGAATTGGTGATTGTCAAAGGCATACCTGTAGAAAAAAATACACTGCCATTTTCTGTTACATTGTTCCCAAAGAATGTGCAATTTCGAATAGTAATAGTGTCATTGGAGTCTCCATTGCACCAGAGGACACCTCCTTTCGACAAAGCAAGGTTCCCTTCAAAAATGCTATTTACCACCTCAAGCAGTGCTTGATTGCTGTCTCCTGGGCTATTAAATTGAAATACGCCTCCATTAACGTATATGTTTGATACAAATTGTGATTGGTCGATGAAAACAGGGGCATTGTCATATTGTGATATTACGCCTTGGTTGTCTGAAAATGTGCAGTCATGGACACGTAGTTGGGCACTATTTTCGATTACAATTGGACGATAGTTGCTCTCGAATAAGCACTTATTCATTGACATGCTTGCACTATTGCCTGTGACATAGATGGCGCTATTGTTGTATGTCATTGCATTGCTAAAAAATTTGCATTCATCAAGGAACATACTTGTTTCATTATTTTCAGAGTCAATACAAATAGCCCCACCTCCCGCAATTGACTCATTACCATTAAATGTGCATAGTTTAGCCGTACATATAGCGGTCCCCCTCAAATAAATAGCGCCCCCCAAATAATTTGCTGTGTTACCTTCAAAACTACAGTTTATTAGATACATCGAACTTGTGGCCTCTATCATCAACACACCCCCTCCATTTGTTGTATTATTATCTACAAAGGTGCAGTTATAAAACTCGGCATGAGTAGCTCTTCTTGAGGATATAGCACCACCTCTGTTAGAATGATTGTTAATAAATAATGAATTGTATACTTCGAGCGCCACTAATGCGGGTGATCCGGACAAATAGATAGCACCACCTCTCTGAGGAGAAGTATTACCTTCAAAACGACAGTCACGAATTGTACACTTGACTTGTCCACTCCCTAAGTGAAGCGCTCCGCTGTGTCCAATGGAAATCCCATTTTCAAATCCCAGGCCTTTGAAATGACAGCTCATATCAGAGGCCACAACTACGCACCCTGCAACTTCGTTGCCATCAATAATGCTCCGGTCATGTCCAGCCCCTTCAAATGTAACACCCGTATGGTTGGAATCGATGAATATGTTTTCAAAATAGCGACCATCGGAGATATATATAGTATCTTCGTATCCAATCTCAGCATACCTATCGAGTAGCATTTGAATGGAAGCCATGGGGCTATCAGGTGACAAACCGTCATTGTCATTGTTCCCCGGAGCAATACCATTTTCGCTATTCTGATCGTTGATATAATAGATCATACCCTCGCCAGGGCGATCATATTGAGCCAAAATTGTCATGTTATGGTCAAATTTGAATTGCAATTCATTGCTTTTGCTTATTAACTCATCATTTGTGTCTATCCAGCCGGCGAAATCAAGCCCGTCGATGTTTTGAGGGACGATAATCTCGAATATACTGTTACGCACAGCAGAGCAGATTAATTCTGTTTGATTGCAGTGGGTTCCTTCTATAGGCACCTTGTAAAGGGGCCAAGACTTTATAGTCAGTTCACCCATACTTGCAATGGTAAAAGACTTCTTTGATTCACTTGATAGTTTAGTATTCGAGGTTGATAAGACTCGAACTTGATAATTTGAGCCATTTTCCAGTGGGCATTGGGGCCATATGAAGCAGCCCGCGTTATACGGCAGGTTATTAGCATCAGGTATAGGATACCAATTTTGTCCGTCATCATCAGAATATTCCAGATAAACTGTATTCTCTGGAGAAAATGCACCAGCCGCATTCCAACGGATATACAAATCAGAGCCATTATCAATGATTTCATTTCCCTTGGGAGAAATCAATTGAAATGTCTTTTTGGTCTGCTTGTGGCACACGAGGGCCGGATCCCCTAGAAGAACAAATATATATTGATGCCAGAGATACGACTCGTTAACGGAAGCCTGTGAAGCCCTTGCTGTTAAGCAAGCACGATAGGCATCTCCAAGACGATAGTGTTTCTCCTGGAACATGTTTTGTAGAATCTGGTCCCAATGAAGTGATCCTGATGTTGAACGTGAACTTCCAAATAAAGCGATAGCGCCGCCGTTGGGATTTTGAATCAATGCTTCACAAAGGGTAACATCATGCTTCTGGTAATACGCCGTCCCACAACCGCGTGCAAAAATAATAGATGGAAGCAAATTTCTTAATCTGCTTGCTCGTATAGGGGTAAGAGTATCAACCCTATCATTTTCGTCGTCCTCAAACCACCAGCTACTGGCATTTGATTCTTGCCAATAGTAAACGTAGTGGAAGCCTATATTCAATACGTCACTGAGTATAAATCGAGTGATATCATAATCGCCAAAACGATTAGTATCCCAACTTGTATTTGTGTTATAAAGCACATTTAATTTGCCAGGCTGCCAATAAGGTTGAATGATATCATAAAATATGTCAGTCATTTCAACCTCTTTCCCACTGACGGGATCATGGTCGCGATAACGCTCCGGGCGCCCAGGGCCCTCATAATAAGTATCATATCCCACCCCCGAAAGCAAAAGCATCGAATCAACAAACTCATCTTTGTTTATATCGTCTTCATACCGTTCAAGCTTACCATAGTAGGCAGTCACTTGGTTGGATTCAGATACAGGGATACGTCCAAAACAAATCTCAGGTGTTAATTCTTCAAGGCCAACGTCACTAATTTCACCATAAATACCGTCTTCATCAGCATCCCAATTAGTACCGTCCATATCCGCATAGTATAGATCCATGGGAGGAGTATCATCCATTTTGCCGGTTCCATAGGATCGTACTGGAACTATGGTTTCATCTCCACCCAATACTAAATACATGGATTGATTGGGATTGTAAAAAGATTGAATGCAGTTTCGTATTTTTCCTTGAATATCTTTGCCGCTATAGAGGCTGCTATCGTTGATATCTTCAACGGTAATGAGTATACCATCCATACCCTGCGAGCAACGACGATCCACTAATTGTTGAAAGCTTTCTTTAAGAAGATCATTTGTGATTAATAAATATCGCTCTTGAGTGTCAGCAAACGAAGGAACATCACAAAAACAAAGAAGTGTAAGAAACAGCATTATGATTAGATAGCATTTGATAGTTGATGATTGGAAACGAGACATAAATATAACCCCTTTCCTCCGTAGAGATAACTATAAGCTGGATTTTCCTAAAATCTTAGAAAACTTAACTTTATGCGCATAATATCAACAATCTTATCATATTTATTATTAACGTTCAATAAATTTCTTTATAATGACTTTTGACTGCTTCGCGAATGCTCTGTAAAGTATAACCTCTGTAAAATATTGCCTTTGATTCTCCCTATATCACTAATCTAAATAATCAAGTTGATCTACAAAAAAGGAACAGAAGAATAAATAACCATAAATATAGCCTAATTTTGAGCTTTTGTCCCTACAACCAACATACAACCAGAAAGGCCATTATCTCTCGATTTCTATAGATGTCTATCCCATAAGTAACTTGCTATCAACCATTTAAAAAAACTAAAATTATGTAAACATTTCAAAAGTCCATTTTCTCACTGGTTAGGCTCATTAGGATTACCAATCAGCAATTACTCAACTTGTTAACGGATGAATTTTTATATCTTAAGCTTTAGATTAGATATCATGCCTTATGGTGTCCACGATAAAATATAGATTAACTGGGGTGTCATTACCTCAAGAGTTTCACTATCACCTTGCCCCACATTCTGCACAAAAAGGTTCAGGATTTTGTGCGATTTCCACAGTTCTGTATCATACGATGGCTCCCACTGACCCACAGGAAAATCGGTCAAATCCTGAATTTTCCACTTGCCCTGGCTCAGATCGTCACACCTTGCTACAGATACACGAGAATCTCGCTCTTCATCGCGAAATACCAGATATGCTTTATCCGTGTTGCCTGTGCAGTCTGCCATGATCTTTGGCCTCGATATAGGGATGCGCTTAGTACCACTGCCACTTAGACTGAAGGGTATGGAACGTTGTGAGACCTGTTGGGTTTGCCAGGTCTTGCCGTCAAAAAAGACCACACGAAATTGCGGTACCGTCGAACTTTGAGATCGCCAGTAAGTGGCAATGTATGGCCTGCCTTGAGAGTCCGCACACATAGAAGTCTGGTTGATCAGTTCACTGCGTTGTGGAATCTTCCACGCGTATTCGGCATTCGCAGCAGTGATCGGAAGTGAATACGGCTTACCTGAAGATTTGAGCCATGTCCTGCCGCCGTCTTCGCTCTTTGCATAGCACAAATCGTGATTAGTGGCCACATCTCCAGACTCACGCCAGACCCACGAAACATGAATAGTACCGGCCTCATCCACACACGCTTGCCAATATGCATTTCGTTGGTCCTCACCACTGATAAAACTGTCTTGACGAATTGACCAGGTTTGAGTCTGTGTGTCGTAGTAATTCATCATGAGATTACCTCGACCCGATGTCCCATCTCTGTAGAAAAACACTAAATCACCATTTACTAATCTATAAAACTCAGGATATGTGACATGATTTTCCTTGATACCTGTCATGGACATCTTGCTGGACATCTCTAAAGATCCCGGTGCAATACTGCGGCTGTATCGCATTGAATTATTATGATGATCCCAGGCCATGTGCAGGAATCCGTCTCCATCCACCATGATACTTATGCAATTGTGAGCATCGCGTACATTGCCTTGATATTGGGTTTTGTGCAACTGCCATGACAAAGATCCGACTTCGCGTTTGCCCAATGTAACAAATCCCTGAGTATCATAAAACGCTACATATTGTGTTTTGTTATGTGTTACTATAGAATTGGTTCGGAAAATAACGGCATTGACTGACGTATTGGCCCAACCCAGAGACACAGGCACTAAGACCGGTTGTCTAGTTGCTCCGTTACACCCACCCAAGAATCCTCCAATCAAGCACAAACCTGTGAAAACAAGCCACCTATACATTTTAAAACTCCCAGGCAATAATTTAGCTCTTAAACGAAATAAATTTTGGTAATTATAAAAGTTTTTACATTGTAAGTCATTCTTTAATTATAAAGTCAGGTTGCGTTTTGGCAAATGTGAATCTTCCATCGGGTAATAATACCGATTTTATGTAATAGTATTCAAATGACCTATCTCCTTCCATATCTTATAATAATCACATGTTAATATATATCAGTATGTTACGATTTAGGGAAGTGATTATCTTATGAAAAAAGTACAATCGTTTGTACAACTATTTCTAAAATATCGTTTTAAAATAGTTTTTTTGGAGGAGAAAATCATGAAAAGTTCAACCAGAAAAACTCGTTCAGACAAATTTTCACTCACACTTCATCCCTCGGGACAGTATTGTAAAAAGATCAGGGGACATATTTACTATTTTGGTTCTGATAGAAAACAGGCTCTTGAAAGCTTTCTTGATCAAGCAATATTTGTGAATGGGTATAATATCGCAATGCAAAAATCAGTTAATGGGAATATGACACTAAAAGAGATTTGTGGTATGTATTTAGAGTATCAGCATACAAAATTATACGCGAAGAATCTTACAGCACGTCACCATAATGATCAAATTGGAAGTCTGCATAAATTGATAGATTTTCTCAGTGAGAATTGCAAAATCAAAAGCATATCCACTATGGGCCTACAGAACTATAAAAGAAGTCTCCACAAACGTTATAAATCTGTTTGCAGATTGAATCTTCATCTAAGTATTATGGAAGCGATGTTTCATTGGGCAAAAAAGAATGACATATTAAAGGATATTCCGAACATTGATGCAATTTCAAGAGCAAAAGAAATTCATAAGGATAAATTTACATTTGATTCGGAGCATATAAACAAATTGTGCTTTTAATGGCCGATATCCAATCGGTTATGATATTTTCGAGGGTAACACTTTTGAGGGCAAAACACTATTGCCGGTGTTATGTCGTATTGAGCAGAAGTATGGTTTTGGCAAGCCTGTAAACAATTGCCTATCAGTCCAAAACGATGTATGAACTGAGTTTTAAATTGCCAAATGCATACCGAATTCTTATAACTTATTTTGCAAAGCTAAAACTTAATTATCGAAATAGAGATTTTGCTTTCATATTCGCCCCCGATATATACGACTTGATTAGCAACTCTTGTTTTGGTTTGTAATGACCAAATACCTGCATAATTTGAATGAATTGAGTACTCCGGAAAATTGGATGAGGAAATATCCACCCTTATTCTATTACCGGCTTTAACATTCCATGTTATTGGCAGGGTTTCTATGTTAATTTCTACAATATCATTCGGCGTATAAGTTTGGCGGTTGCCCAAAGAATTATTACGGTATGCAAGAGTAGTGATTCCTGAACGAATATTATAAGCTAATCCGTCAGGCATTACCTCGCTAACTGTAAATGCAAAACAGGTATCATCGACATCTGTACTAACATTCAATTTTACTGCAATCTTACCCGCGATTGTCAGATTGTTTTTAAGCACAGGGCTGATAAAACTAATTACATCATCTCTATAGCCAGGCTCTTTCTGGAGTTTACTTCCGCGTTTATCAGTTGAATTGAAAAGTGTTTCTCCGCCATTTGAAATTACTGGATTTTGCGGGTCATATACATAGGTGATTTTTTCTTTCTGTGCCTCATTAGTTTTATCGAGTATATATGCCTTAGGTTCATCTTGATTAATTTGTTTTGTAAAATAATAAGTTTCAACGTTTTCACTTTTAACAGGCCAGGAATCAAAGCTCATCCATTTATCTTCTTCAATGAAATAGACTTTGACTTCACCTTTTGGTATAGTTTCTTTTGCCACTACACTATATAGCCATTCGAACTGATCCTTATTTATATCAAAGTCACTTGCATGTTCAGGGCTATGTTGAGTAGGAGTTATTCCGAAACTATGGTTCCATGAGCCTAACACTAAGCGGCTTTGTTTACGAGTTTCATCGTTCAGTTTTTCATAGCCGAGAATTGTACCTTCCATATGGTGGTCATATAAACCGGCTACAATAGTTACGGGTATATTGATTTTGGGTGGAATATTTTTCAGTTGCGACCAATAGCCCTGGTTCCAGTATTCGTCATTGTAATTAGTATTTGTAATCCAGTCTCGGTACCACGGCAACTCGGCACCCAATAAATCTACATCCATTGTCTTCTGTGGCATATAGCGATATTGTTCGTAATAGGGATTCTTAGAATCTCTGTATGGCTTTTTGATTGGTTCTTCAGCGTTGTCAATTGCCCAGCCGCTTAGAATGTCCTGTCTGAATAAACCGTCCTTGTATATTGAAATAAAACGGTCAACTCCATAATGGGAAAGGTAAAGTCCCTTGACTTTTTCAGGTAATTTATCTGCGATAATCCAACCCGTGAGTGCAGTGTAAGAAGAGCCGAAAATACCAATAGATTTGCACCATGGCTGAGCGGCTGCCCAATTGACTAATGCAATTCCATCTGCACGTTCAAATTCATTAGGTTTGTAAGTTCCTTCTGAACCTCCTTTTCCCCGGCAATATTGTACAATGTAACCAAGTCCTCGTTTTGCATATTCCTGTCCCTGAGTAATATTATCTCCGCTTGTTCTGCCAAAAGCATAAGGCGTGCGAGTTATAACAACCGGCCATGGACCATCACCTTTAGGTAGATAAATACGTGTAAAAAGATTGTATTCATCCCCGCCGGTAACCATTTGTTCAGAATAGACATATTCATATGTTGGCTCAACGCTATAACTTGTTGATGATCGCTGGCCGTATAAAGACGTTGTTAATAACAAAAAATACATTGAGGCAAAAAGAAGAAAAATGCGTTTATTTTTCAAAGTATAATACATAATCATTTCCTCGATAGTTTTTTTATTTTAATCATGATTCCTTTTATTTAGAACGAAGCGATTCGGCATATTTATCAGCGGCTTCCCTGTTCCATGTAATAGTTGCTGTTCCATATTTAAAGTTTGTATCCAGAAAAGACATCGAAGAGGTTGATCTTGTTGTTTCTGCGTTTCCCTGACCTATTTTTTCAATAAGAGTTTTCATGTCATAGATGTATTGTGAAGTTAACTTTTCGAGTTCACCTTTTTGCCATGCATGCCCGCCGTGTATGACCAGCTTTTTAGTATCAATATTATTTGACGGGGCTTCGATGTATTTGATAAGATTTTCAATACCTTTAATGTATGCGAAAAAGCTATCATTATTAAAAAGCCAGATGCCGCTTCCTGAACCTATTGCGTCACCCGAAAAAACGAGATTTTTATCTTTCAGAAAAAATAATGTCGAATGTGCAGTATGACCGGGAACTTCTATTGTATTAATCACAAATCCACCACCAAGGTCAAACGATGTATTTTCTGAAAAATTAACAGTTCGTTCTTTCGGAAATCTGTTTGCTATATTTTTAAATTCCATTTCAGAAAGCCAGAAGTTTGCTTTAGTGTCATCGATAAAAGCCGGAAGCATACCAAGATGGTCACTATGATTATGGGTGATTGTAATATATAATTCCCTGTCAACTGTTCGTTCATAAACAATCGAGCGCAAAGATTCAGCAGCTTTACTATCCCATCTTATAGCATTTGATAAATCAATGAGCATTGCTTTATTTTGTCCTACAATCAAATACATATCTGAGCAATTGTTCATACCTCCAGCGTGAATTCCGGCAGGATTACTTTCGTTTGCATCTTCAATGTGATAGACTCTATCAGTTAAAACAGTTATCGTATATGGTCCTTTGTATATTAACCGAGTCGAATCTTCAGTTTCACCAGCGATTAAATTAATTTGAAGAAATGTTATTAACGCTAAATGTAAAATGGTGACTCTATAATTTGGATGTGTTTTTTTAGATTTCATATATTTCCTTATAAAAAATCTATCTGTTTATAGATAAGGGAATATAATCCAGATTATAATCGTATTAATGATTATATAACTAAATTCAACATAAGTATAATACTTCAAATTAAACTATTCTCTATGTCATACCCACCAGTAAAGGCTCTTTGCGAGTATGACATAGAGTACTGATTAGTATTTTAGACATCGACTTCCCAGCCGGGTCTGTATTTTTTGTTGATAAGGATTTCTGCTTCGGGAGCGTTTGTCGCTTTCATTGCTGCGATATCCCATTCGATTTCTTTTCCAAGTCGAACCGCAAGGTTACCCACGAGCATTGCTTCTGTGAATGGAGCGGAATATTCAAAACCGGCTAAAGCATCTTCTGGTTTATTATCTTTGCATGCTTTAATCCATTCGGCCTGGTGACCTATACCGTTTTTCATTAATTCCGGCGGCCTGCCAAGTTCCTGGCTTTTTTCCATTGGATATAATCTCGGTGCGGCCGCGTGACTTCCACCTAAAAGAACGCCTTCTTCGCCAATCATCATGCAGCCGTTATTTCCCATTCT
>JAFGPS010000121.1 GCA_016936075.1 Sedimentisphaerales bacterium
GGGTGCGAGGAAAGATTATTTTTTACAATATTTGGAAACAGCAATTGTCTTTGCAGGATATTTGATGCAATTTCCTTTTTAGCCCATGCTGTTTATTAATTGAGACGTTACAGACTCTGTTTAAAAAAGAACATTCCTCTTTATAACAAACCATATTCCTTATAAAAATCACCAACAAATATTTTCTGGCTAATTATAATAAATATGATAATCTATATTTTATAGAAATTAAATATCGTCTTGATAGGAATTTAATATCTCAAATGAGAACTTGTATATATTGTGGAGAATCAAATAAAAAGTTTTGTAAGGCTCATATTTTACCAAGAAGCCTTGGTAAGTTTCAAAATCAACCAACTTTATTGGAAAAAGTATGCGCTGAATGCGATACTGAAATAGGTAAATCTGAAGATCAGTTTACTCATAATGGATTTGCAGCTCTTTTACGACCTCTTCTTGGGTTATCATTAGATAAAAAAAGATCACCATTTAGAAGACGTTTCGCAGGTCAAGGACCTATTGAAATGCAAACAGAATACCTTGGTTTAGAGGATGTTTTATTTGAACCTGATGGTATTGGTGATGCTATACTTCCTCCTACAATGCCTTTACCTCAATTGCATTTTATCTATGCAAATGGGGAAAATAAACGCATTCGAATTCAACCTGAAACATTAACTTCGGAAGATATACTAAAGATTATTAGAAATAATATGCCAAAGCAAATCATTGCATATGGATTAAATGATGACGAATTGGAGCGAATATGGGACATATGTCGCCAAGCAGGGATTTCAATTTCGGAAGAAATACCAATTCGACTTTCATCAACTCAATCTGTTATTCCAATAAAAGTAAAAGGTCGTTTTACTTGTGATCAACGATTTTTCCAAGCGATAGCTAAAATAGCATTTCATTATTATTTAGGAATGAATTTGGAATATTGTTATCATAATGGTTCAGAAAGTATTTTTAATCCTTTGCGACAATTTATACGTTACGGTAAGGGTAATCCTGAGTTATTTGTAACTCAAAAAAACGGTTATTTTGTTGATGATTTCCTTAATGGATGGCGTCCTCAATTTTATGGACATTTGTTTGTTTTAGATTTATGCAATAAAAACATAATAGTAAAGGTTCAATTTTTTGTTGGTCCTAATATTAACCTTCCATATTATGAAGTTTTACTTTGTGAAAATCCTTTTATTATAAATATACAACCAAGAAAAACTGGACACAATTATTCATATATAGAACCGAATAAACGAAAACAGTATGCAGGCACAATTCACAAACTTGGAGTGAATAATTTTATTATTCTTCCAAATAAAACTCAATCTATATAAATTATTACATTAGGTGATTTGCTGGTTTTTGAGGTTTTTGATTTTTTCGAGGCTATCAATGAATTGCTCTTTGGATTTTTCGATATAGGTGTTTACTTCGTCGATATAGCCATCCGCCGAAGCGGACCAGACACGATTGAGATATCGCTCTCCGGCGGCGAAACTGTTCATCACTTCGCCATATGCGACAAGGCCGTAACGATGGCCAATGCTTTGGCGAGCATCTACAAACGTTTCAAGGTCATCAACAAAAAGTTCATCAATTTTATGACGCACATCATATGTGTAAATGGATTCCTTGTCTAAATCAAGCTGTTTGATTTTGGTTACAATTCTTTCGAGGCTGCCTTCTACAGTTTCAATCTTAGCGGCTACATGATGTTCCGTCTTGCTATGTTTATGAACATCAATCTTGATAAGTACAACACCTGCTATTCCGAGAGCAAGTGCAGGAACATATCCCAACCATTGAACAGTATTTTCATCAACAACCGTAGCTAAAGACGCCGCGATGAAACCAACCGTAACCATTAAAAAGCCAAGTAATTTCATGATATATCCTTATGCCTTCTAAATTCCCTGAATAATACTATAAATTGCAAAACCAACTCCAACAACACCTTCGCCGATGATTAAACCGGCAGCGATTGGAATACCAACCTGCTCGCTGAAGTGACGCCCTTTAAATTTGTCACTTACAATACGCAGAACTGTACCGATTGTATATGTCAGAACAATACTGAACGGCAGATAGAATCCAAGTCCTACCTGGATACCGAGACCGCCTACGCCTGTTGTACTGAGCAATGCTCCAAGACCCGCACCAGCTAGATACTTCACGACAGGGACATCACCGTCAAGAATACTAGCCATTACGCTCTTAAGCGCAGTTGCTTGTGGTGCAGGTAATTTGTCACTACCAAGACCGTGTGCTTTATGAAGGACAAAAAGTAAACTTATCATTAATACAGGTCCAAGCCATGTACCGAGAAATTGTCCTATCTGTTGCTTTTTGGGAATAGCACCGACAAGATAACCTGTTTTCAAATCCAGCATTAAATCTGTTGCCTGGCTCATTGCCATACATGTAGCGGCTCCGACCATAACCGAAGATATGATTGCTGCTTTATCACCTAAACCTTTAGTAATAATGATAAATATTGTCACCGCGATAAGTGTCATTCCGCTCATAGGTGACCAGTTTGTTCTACCAATACATTCGGAAAGAATAACTCCGGCCATCCATATCCAAATCGTTCCGAGAATTGCCATTATTATACCTCTGACAATTCCCATTTCCTGAACAGAAGTAACAGCAACTATTGCTAAAACAATAATCGCACCGACAATACCAACATAAAGCAGCTTAATTGGCATCTCATCTTTCGATAAAGTTGAGCCGGTTTTCGACGCTGTTCGCATACTTCCTACTGCGCTTATAATCAAAGGTAACGCCAAAGCAATACCAGCTAACGCACCACCGACCAGCATACCTATTCCAACTGGCCGAAACAGTAATTTGTTAAGATATCCAGGCACTGTCAGAGACTTTACCTGCAATTGCTCTGCTGCGACCTGCAGTTGTTCCGGTGAAGGTAACAGATTCATCTTTGCCAGAATTGGTGCAAGAACCCAATAACAGGCATAACCACCAATGATGAAGCAAATTCCTCCTTTTCCGGCGATAAATGCAATACCAATACATAACAGTGAAACGTACCAGACGCCGTTCATGTAGTCCGGCATGCCTATGTATTGGCCTAATTCCCAGTTTTCAAAATGATATAGATTACTGAAGAAACTTACGGTTCCACTCAATACAACTCCAATCATAAGAAGTACGGCTTTGTGGACACCTGCGCCGGGAGATTTTAATACAGTTGCAACCGCTATACCGCCGGGGAAACTAAGACGTTCGAAATCTATCATCTGCTTGCGAAGCGGAATAATAAATGCGATACCGAGAATACCACCGGCTATACAGGCAAAAGTCAGGAGGTAGGGATTGAAGTCGGTATGTCCAAGAATAAACAAGGCAGGTACAGAAAACATAACACCGGCAGAAGCACCATTAACACTGCTTGCTACAGTCTGGCTGATATTGTTTTCAATAATACTGCTTCTTCCAAGAATACCACGTAAAATTCCGAAACCGAGAATAGCCGCTAATTCTGAACCTTCATGCGAAAAGCCAAGTATCAGGCAAGCATAACCCATGCTGATTGTGATTAGAACTCCGAGAAGATAGCCGACAATAAGAGCTGTCCATGTCAATTCAGGATAGGGCCCGTGACGAATGATTTTTTCTCCCTTACCTGCGTTTTTAGTCACTATAGTGCCTCCTTTCTACTATATTTTTTCTGCAACTATTTCAGAAGCTACTATTATCAAAATGTTTAGTCATATGAAACGACCGATGTCACTTTATAATCGTTAAGTTTTTCTCTTCCTTTGAGATATGCAAGCTCGATTAGAAAAGAAATACCTGCGACTTTTCCGCCGACTCTTTCTATAAGACGGCAGGCCGAATACATAGTCCCACCAGTTGCAAGCAAATCATCGACCATTAAAACACCGCTGC
Source organism: Sedimentisphaerales bacterium (assembly GCA_016936075.1). Classification (GTDB taxonomy): domain Bacteria; phylum Planctomycetota; class Phycisphaerae; order Sedimentisphaerales; family Anaerobacaceae; genus JAFGPS01. The sequence goes on from JAFGPS010000121.1 coordinate 3,928, forward strand.
CATGTTCGATTGCATCACAACAGATTTCTAAAGTGTCAGTACCGTATTCCAAATCATAGGTGATACTCTGAACTTTACCGGGCAATTTGCCTTTTTTGCGTATCGGGACAAAACCTGCGCCTAACCTGTCGGCGATGGATGCACCAAAAATGAATCCGCGCGATTCAACAGCTGCTACTATTTCTATTTCTGATGAATGATAATAGTTGGCACATAAAGCATCTATTGCAGCGGTGAAGATTCTGGGATTCAGTAGTATCGGCGTAATGTCGCGAAATATGATTCCTTCTTTAGGCCAGTCTGGGAATTCACGAATGTGTGCTTTGAGATCAATTCCTTTACTCATATCTGTCGTTCCTTCAATGAATCCGCATATAGCGGCCAAATCTGAATAATATACTCATTATTAAAATATCATGAACATAGTGTTATTTTACACAATTAATCTGAGTTTAGACATTAGTTTTTTGAAAAACTTTATCATTCATTCATATATTCATAGAGCTTGGTGAGAGCATCTCTGCGAAGTTGACGAATTCTTTCCCGTGTCAAGCCAAGTTCCAGGCCTATTTCTTTAAGTGACAGAGGTTTTTTACCATTAAGTCCATAGTGCAATTTGATTATTTCCGCTTCACGAGGATCGATTTCATTAAGCAGTTTGATAGCTTTGGTTTTTTCCTCAATTGCTACCAGAACATCTTCCGGCTTACCGGCGTTTGTATCTTCCAGAATCGCTTCGAGCAACTGGTCGTCTTCTGGTCCTTCAGAAAAACTATTTTCGCCTGTCGAACCAAGAACTTCGACAATACGATTTATAACTTTTGCTTTGCGCAATGGAAGTTTCATAATATCAGCCATTTCTTCGACAGTCGCATTTCTGCCAAGCGTGATATCAAGCTCTGATGCAGTGTGCTTCCATTGATTTATTAAAGCAACCATATACGTAGGAATGTGTACCGGCTGAACATTTTCCAGCAAGGCACGCTTAATGCTTTGCTTAATCCACCATGCCGCATAAGTACTGAAACGAACCCCTCTGTTCGGGTCAAAATAATCCACAGCTCTGATTAGTCCGAGGTTTCCCTCTTCAATCAAGTCGCCCAAACCCATACCACGATTGGCATATTTCTTGGCGATATTTACAACAAGCCTGAGATTACTTCTGACCAATTGCTCTCTGGCCATAGGATCATTTTCATTAACTATTAAGCCGCCAAGTGTGGTTTCTTCCTGTGCGGTTAATAAAGGTGCTTTGTCAATTTCTTTCAGATAATTTTTTAAGGTTACATCAAAACTCATAATTCATCACTCATAATCACATTATTATAGGGTTTAAGTATTCAATAACAATCAATACATAGCGTATAGTTCACTTCTTATTATATCCAGCTTGTTATACTTCTAAGGGCTATCCGCTACTCAAGAATTATCGACAGGAATGATGTGCAGGTTTACAAGATATTTCAAAGTATTTTAATAATACAATGCAAACAGAACCTATGTAGAAACAAATCAATTTCTTAATTATGAGATGCCATAAAGAAAAGGGCCTATACCGAAATAAATCAGTATAGGCCCATATTTTTGTAAATGTTCAGTACTATCGTTTATACATATTATCAAACGATAACACTGCAATAATTAATCATACTTCTTATGGATTCGGATTAGCTAAGTAAA
>JAFGPS010000122.1 GCA_016936075.1 Sedimentisphaerales bacterium
GGAATTTTTCGTGTTACCCGTGGGGCTTTTATCTTGTGCTAAAAGCTTATTGTTCTGATAAGAACAACCTACAAGGGCAAGTTCCTTGAATAAAAGTTAATTATCAGAGGTTCCCAACAATCATTTTTAATTGATATCATAAATATTTGCTATTGTCAATATTTTTTATTGTTAAATATCTTTAACAAATAAATTTTTTACCATCAGCTTTCTTTTCAAGATAAGCAGAATATAATCCGATTATTAATAAGTATTATGGGAATAAAGGTGCTAGTATGAAGAACTCAGATGTTGTCAATAATCTGTACTGAACCATGATAGTATCGAATTATTATTCACTTTACGTAATAATCGCATCACCTGTTTGACGGGCAAAATGCATCACCATATGCCGCTTAGGTTAAAACCATATAATCGGGAATTGAATATGAACATATCTGTGAAACTGCTTAAGAACAAAGACCGTTTTATTGCAACATGTCCGGAACTGGAGATTAGCTGTTACGCAAGTTCTCAAACTGAAGCTAAACAGCGGATCAAGGACGTAATCTCTTTTTACCTGCACTCGGCTAAAGAGATGGGTCTCGAAGTCGAGAGCTTCGACTCTGTGATGATCAATGGGAAATATTCAGGCCCAATTTCCCCCCTTTCCATTTTTGAGACCGGAAGCTATTTGAATTAAATCAGTATCAATTATTTTTATCTCTTCTTTCATATTTTTAACAGTTTATCAGCAATCTGTTTGACAGAATAAAACAGTAGTCATAGCTTATACACAGATTTTATGCTTTTTAAAACTCTAATATATCCGCTATCTGTGAAATGAAAGAAAAGAATATTCTGCGTCTTGCAAATTATTTTGACCATCATGAAATAGTCGACCTTACAGGTAATGTTGACCTGATACTTCTGCACGCCTATGAAAATATGGAAATTGACTCGTTTCAGGACGCAGCACGCCTCTTTTATATCTATATCGATGAAAAACGAGAATCCACAGAAGCTTTAAATGGTCTTGCCGTCTGTTTCTTCGAGATGGAGCAGTACGACCATGCTCAGACAATTGTAGACCACGCTCTGGTTCTTTTTCCTAATGATCCTGTATCCCTTTCCAATAAGGCCTCTTTAATGTGGCAAGAGGAACGTTACGACGAAGCAGTGTACTATTATCAAAAATCATTATCCGCTGATCCTTCCATGATAGAATCCAAGGTAAACCTGATAAATCTTTACCGTGAAATTGGCGATCTGCTTCTGGCTTACACACTATGTCTTGAACTTTGCCGGACAAATCCAGGTGATTCAGAAATAAATGAGTTATTAAATTCACTGCTTCTTGATATAGCGATCTTTATGCACTGATGAAAAAAAACATAACAGTTCCATTCTTTATTCCCCACAGAGGATGCCCGCATCAATGTGTCTTTTGCAATCAGCATAGCATAACAGGCGAATCCAACCGGATATCAACCGAATTGATTAATCAACGCGTTATGGAGTATGTTTCCGGCAAAGACCTTGTTGCACAAATTGGTTTTTTCGGAGGCACATTTACCGCACTGCCTTTGGACGAACAGGAAACCTATTTAAAGGTCGCATGCGAACTCAAGAAATCAGGACATATACACTCTATTCGCCTTTCTACCCGTCCGGATTCGGTATCAGATATTATTTGCAATATGCTTAAACATTATGGTGTAGATACAGTTGAAATAGGGGTACAATCCTTTGACAACGATGTATTGTACGCATCTGAACGCGGACATAGCCGTGAAGATTCCATCAATGCCTTAAAACTCTTACGTGAATACGGTTTCAGGACCGGTATACAGCTAATGCCCGGGTTACCTTCTTCAACTTATCAATCAGATATTGAAAGCGCAAAGACGGCTGCTGAGCTTAATCCTGACGATCTTCGAATATATCCCACCGTTGTAATCGAAAATACTCGGCTCGCCCGGCTCTACCAGGAGGGGCTGTATACTCCTCTATCACTTGAACAAGCAGTAGGCATTTGCGCACAAATATATGCAATTTTTGAACCGTTATGCACTAATATCATTAGAATAGGTCTTCACGCACTCTCTGACGCCGAATCAGTAATTTCGGGTCCTTATCATACTGCATTCGGATTTTTAGTAAAATCGCGTTATTACCGAAGCATCATGGAAGCAAAACTTCCCTCATCTTCAAACGATAACATTGAGTTTTCTGCCGAACTGCCTGCGCAAAATTATGAAGAGTATATCGGGAATAAAAAGGATAATATACTATACCTGGAAAAGAAGTATAATATTCGAATCAATTATCACCGAGGCACTAATTTACGATTTGAACCTGTATCTCTTTAATCAAGATACCCCTGGAATAACACTCTATTACAGCTTAAAATGGATGATTCTGTTAAAATCAATATTTCCAACTTAAAATTTTGGCAACCTCTAAAAATTAACTTTTCAACAAGGTTGCACCTGCGAGCAGCCCAGCACCACCTTATTTTTCAAAGTGGTGCTGGGCGAGTGAGCATAGGAACTTGCGAAAAATTCCTTTAAAAAGCCATAAATATCGCTTACTAAGCTGAAATTTAAAGCTGTCTTTAAAGCTTATAATTTCAGCGTTTTTTTGAGCACGCGAAAAAAATAATCAA
>JAFGPS010000123.1 GCA_016936075.1 Sedimentisphaerales bacterium
GGATAAATAGATGAAATATGATGTAGCTGATTTATCATTGGCAGAAAAAGGAAAGAAAAGAATACTTTGGGCAGACGCTGATATGCCTGTTTTGGCATCGATTCGTGAAAGATTCGCAAAAAGCAAACCTTTAAAAGGTAAAAAAGTATCGGCTTGCCTGCATGTTACCGCAGAAACGGCAAATCTGGCTATTGCCTTAAAAGTTGCTGGAGCTGATTTGGTTCTCTGTGCGTCGAATCCATTGAGTACACAGGATGATGTAGCCGCTTCGCTGGTTAAAGATTTTAAAATATCGGTTCAGGCAATATGCGGTGAAAATCGCGCTACTTATTATAAACATCTCAATGCTGCAATAGACCACAAACCTGTTATCACATTCGATGACGGTGCGGACCTTGTTCATTTACTTCATACAAGCCGAAAAAAAGAAGGTGACAGAATAATCGCAAGCATGGAAGAAACAACAACCGGTGTCATTCGTTTAAGAGCAATGGCCAATGAAGGAAAACTGAAATTTCCGGTTATTGCCGTAAATGATGCCGCAACAAAACATTTATTTGATAATCGTTACGGCACAGGACAATCTACAGTCGATGGTATTATCAGGGCGACAGATTTCCTCATGGCCGGTAAAAAAATTGTCGTAGCCGGTTACGGCTGGTGCGGTCGCGGCTTTGCTATGCGTGCCAGGGGAATGGGTTCAATAGTTATAGTTACCGAAATCGATGCAGTAAAGGGACTCGAGGCCGCTATGGATGGTTTCCAGGTTATGCCTATGGCTGAAGCGGCAAAAATCGGCGATTTATTCCTTACTCTCACAGGCAATAAGAACGTTATACGCGAAGAACATTTCAAAGTTATGAAACATCGCGCAGTAGTTGCCAATAGCGGACATTTCAATGTAGAACTTGATATTCCCGGCCTGAAAAAACTCAGCAAAAAAGTCAAGAAAAATGTACGTCACTGTGTTGACGAATATATCCTTAAAAATAATAGAAGTATTTATCTTCTTGCTGAAGGACGTCTGATTAACCTTGCAGCCGCTGAAGGACATCCTGCAAGCGTTATGGATATGAGTTTCTCAACGCAGGCTCTGCAGGCTGAGTATGTAATTAAAAACCAGGATAAATTTTCTGTAGCCGTTCATGATGTACCTTTGGAAGTTGAACACATAGTAAGTACACTCAAGCTTAGGTCAATGAATATTAAAATTGACAAACTTACACCAGAGCAGGCTGAGTACCTTGCATCCAGTGGTGAAGGAACATAAATCGTGGATGGTGGATGGTGAATAGTGATCCTGTTTCAGGCATTAGTTATGGGAAACTATAACTATGTACTCACTATTTACAAATTACGAGACACGAGATTATGGAAAATAATCAACCAGAAAAGTCGCAAATAGTTGTGTCAAAATCGTTTTTGGCTGCCGGTCCAACTTTGCATTATAGCCATAAAAACGTCCAGAGAAACTGGCTTCTTGCCGTTTGCGCTTTTGGTATAGCCTGTCTTTTCTGGTCAAAAATTGCAACCGGCTCCTTTTTTTCATTTGAAATCGAAGAAGTAGCTACTCAGGCATTCTGGCGTCTCGACCAGTCACTTGTTACTGGTATTAGTATCTTCGAATATCCATGGCAGATTCTTGTATTGGGCCTTCTAATGGGTATTCTGGCGATTGTGCCGGTATTAATATCACAGTTGATGTGCTTCGAATATAGTCTTCCATTTATACTGGAAGTTATTATTCTCGCGAATCTTCCCGGTTTTGCAATCTGTTTACTAATAAGCTGTTTTGCAGTAGCATGCAGACCTTTACGTTTTCGCTCGCGTTTTATTGCGGTTGCGCTTTGTGCTTCGCCACAATTGGCATACTGGATTTACTTTGGACGAGGAAGGGAAATCGAGCCAATTGCAATGGGATTTTCATTTGTACCGTGGTTCGTTGCCTGGCTGGACAGTCTTGTCATTGCCGGATTTGTTATTGGTATAGGACACTTTATACGCTATAAACCTGGCCTTATCTGGATATTTACTTTGATTACATTAATTATTGCTGTTGTTGTATTCGAAAGTGCAATTGGTTTCGATGAACTGGACTATCAGCTTTATGTAGCAAAGAATAATCCGGAAAAAATAAACGAATTTCATGATCATAATTTTACTGAAGTACTTAAAAAAATGATAAATGATCCGGATGTACAACAGGACCTTCGGTATTTTCGTTACCCGACAGATCCGAATTTAAGATGGGAAGTACTGAAAAGTGAAATTCAGGAAGGTCTGAATTCAGATAGCTGGCCATGGTGGTTTAAATTGACTGACGAACTGAACTATGTGTCAAAAAAGATTGAATTATTCAAACAATATGAACAGTTTATTGAAAAACGTCCAAATAGTCAAAGAATGCCGATTGTTCTTTACTTTAGTGCAATTCTAAATGAGTACAGCCCGGATATAAAATATCTCGGAGAAAATGAAATATTGCGTTTCTATAGTGACTACCCATGGGAAAGGTCAAAGAAGACATGGTTTAGATTATATAGAGATTTTGGAGATAGTCCCGAATCTCTTGAAGCACGTTGGCGAATAGCCAAAAACGCGGCCGGAGAAGGAGATTTTCAACATGCCGAAGATCTTTTGATAAAAGCAAAGACAAAAATTACTGAACGACTGAAATCACTTGAAGCAGAAAATAAACCTACAGAGTCAATTTTCAGCCTTTTCCAAATACCTCCTGAATCCGTAATGACTTTACCGAAATTAAAAGATTTGCAGAGAAGAATTGAGCTTACACTTAGTCTTATTGGGCCCGAAAACAGGTCAGAGAAACCGGGAGTAAACGAAAGATTGGCACGATTTGTAATGTTAAATCCTCATAGTTTGGAATACAGGATACATATTAATGATTTACTGAACCAGACAGATGAAGCTGACCCACTTCGTGATAATATTCTTTTAGCAGATGCCAGACTTTCTAATAACGAACTGATTCGTATTGAGAAATTAAGCGAACTTTATAAGCTTTACCAGGAAACTGATGGCGGAATGCAGGCTTTATATGATCTGAGTTTTATTTATTTTACGAAGTGGCGTCAAATGGATAATTCAGATGTCGAGTTAAAAATAAAATACAGGGAAGAAGCCGGAACAGCCCTTTCAAATTTTATAAGTTTATATCCGGATAGCTTTTACATTGAACAAGCAAAAAAGTATTTGGACGAAATTCAAGCGAATTGATATAATTCGTCGTGCGCATTGTGAACCTGGGCCATGCCTTGCGGCACGTCATGTGTATTGAGATAAACATAATACGCGATACAAAAAATGAATCAAAATAATGATAAAATTCTGCTCGTTGGCGACATAAGCAAAGCTTTTTTGGATAAAGCTGTAATAGCAAATTCCAACTGCAATAATTGCGCAACAATAACTCAGGCAATCGAAGCCATAAAGAATAATTCCTATTCAGCAATCGCTATAGTCATGCTCGGGCTTCAAACTAAATTAAATCCCGCTATAAAGACCTTAAGAGACAATAGCTCTGCCCGAATTGTACTGCTGGCACAGATGTATGAAGAACCTATCGCAATTCGGCTCATGTATTCTTCTTATAAAGATAAGCCACTAATTGATGATTATATGATATGCCCCGTTGATGTGGACAATTTTTTAAGTTCGGAGTTCAGAGTTCTAAGTCCAGAAAAACAACCATCAGAACCCGGAACAGGGTACTCAGAACTAAATAAGAACTCACTACTCAGTACTCAGAACGAATTAAGTGCAAGAATAAGACATCTCGAAAAACTGGCAACGGAAGACGATTTGACCGGCCTCAAAAACAGAAGATATATAATGGAATTTACCAGGCAAATCATCGAATATGCACAAGAAGAAAATGGCCGGGTGACTTTGCTTGTGTTCGACATCGATGATTTTAAAAAATACAATGACCAGTACGGCCACATGGCTGGTGACGAAATTTTAAAACAAGCAGCACATCTTATGCAGCGATGCTGCAGGCCGCATGATGTTGTTGGTAGAATTGGAGGTGATGAATTCGCTGTAGTTTTTTGGGATGATCCCTCAATTCTCAAAACTGTTATTGAGCAATCTAAAGTAAATGACAGGCGATCTATAGACTCCGACCATCCTAATGAGGCAATGATTATTGCAAAAAGATTTGTATCTGAGTTGGAAAAAACGCCGGCTCCAATTGCAAATCAAAATACAACCGAACACAACTGCGCGAGGGCAGGATTAGGCCCGAAAGGAATTGGAATATTAACAATAAGCGGCGGGCTTGCAAGTTATCCTCGCGATGGCAAAAGCGTTAAAGAACTCTTCGAGCAGGCGGATAATGCCTTGCTGGAAGCAAAACGAAACGGAAAAAATAGAATCTTTCTCGTTGGAAAGCCGCAGAGCTGATGATTTCACCAAATTATTGCTCTGACTTGCAAAACAATTCATACTTGATTAATAGGACTTAATAAAGTATAATCCCACCCAAACAAATTCAGAAATATTTTTAAGTAAGGAGACTTGTGTCTTTATTTTTTAGGTCAATTTGCAGCAGTAGTGGCGGCAACTGTCTTGCTCTATGGTCAGAGCAAACCAGGCTTCTTATTGATTGCGGCTTATCTTCCATGAAAAGAACAAGGCAAGCTCTGAATTTACTGTTTGGTGAAAAAGCAAATATTGATTCGGTATTACTTACGCATAATCATTCGGACCATATTTCGTATTATCCGCTGAGGGTGCTCGAAGAATATGGTCATACTATCCGTATTCATGATGATTGTGTAAGTCAGCTTAAGGACAAGCATTTCAACGGCTATGGATTTAAGAATCTGAATATCCAGCCTTTTAAGAATAAGAAATTCAGTGTGGGTGAATTTTCGATAAAACCTTTTGAAGTAAACCATAATCCCTATTACCCGACTTATGGTTTTCTGATTAATTACCAGGACAAAAAAGTCATCATCGCAACTGATTTTAACGAATGGGAAAGTGTTTTCGATAATTTCATCGACGCTGATTTTATTTTCGTCGAATCAAATCATGATTTGGAATTATTAACACAATATTACAATCCAAATAGTCAATTCCACTTACCTAATCCTCAAACAGGGAATTTGCTTTTGAACGCTGTTGAAAACAGTAAGAAATCTCCTTCAACTATTATGCTCGGCCATATCAGCGACCAGAGAAACAAGCGTGGTATAGCTCGAAGAGAGACGGTTTCTGTTTTTGAACAAGCAGGAAAGCAAATAGATTTTGAGCTTCTCACAGCCCCGCTAAAAGATTGCAGCGAATTAATTCAAATAGGTTGAAATTTTAACCAACGAGTTCACAAAGAACGCAAAGAGCCCCAGGGACATACTTATAAAAATGAAAAATATTTTACAAAGACATTTTCGTGGTTTTACTCTGATTGAATTGCTTGTTGTTATAGCAATTATCGCCCTGCTTTTATCCATACTCATGCCGTCCTTGAGAAAAGCGAAATCATTAGCGGTTCGTCTTAGATGTACACATAATCTCAAGCAGATTGATTTGGCAATGAATATGTATCTCAATAGCAATGACAATACATATCCGTGTGCAGAGGATCCTTTGCCTACAGGACATTGGCTTTGGATGGGTCGCGGCTGGAGGTCGTTTCTTGAGCCCGAAATGGGCGGAAATATCGACGCGAATAATCCTTCTATATTGTTCTGTCCACAGGATAAAACATCTAAGGAAAAATACGAGTCAACAAGCTATTCTTATTCAATGGCCTTCTATCATAGTCCCAAACAGATAGATTCTTTAAGTACTACAGAGCAGACTTATAAAAATCCTTTACCTTCTATTAAGCAAAAAGACCTGAATGTAAAAAAGCCATCCGGAAAAATTATTATAGGTGAATGGCTAAGCAATCATTCACCTATAGAAGGTGACGCGGGCTGGTGGTGCTGGAAAGGTTCAAGAAATTTTCTTTTTGTTGACGGTCATACAAATATGTTAAAAGCAAAAAATATTCGTGCCGCACGAGACGGATTTCCTGATGCAAACCTGACATTTTATGGAATAAAAGGCATAGACTGGCCTGCGACAAGGCAAGCTGAATAAATCGATAGCGGCTATATAAATAATTACTCCAGGTTTCTTCTGATAACAGAAGCCGCTGATATTGTATTTTCAATATTACCGTTCTTTACTGTCATGGAAATCTGAACACTTTTAACGCATGGCCCAAATACATCGTGAATGAAAGTATCCTTCGTGAACGTCATAGCAGTAACATTATCACAAAGCAGATAGTCTGTCCCGCCACTCACCAGGTACAGTTTTTGATCTGCACTTCTATAATCATATGTGAAAGTCTGACTATCCGGTGGAGGTGTGATGAAAGTGCATTGATTAGACGGTGCATTTGAATCAACTGCCTGGGCGGTACGAAGCTGAGTAGTAATTCTGCATAGAGCCTGTCTTGCGCTGTTGATTGTCTTGAAAATATCTTCATTTTCAGTATAGTTCATTATTGAGCTTTGAAAAGCTAAAGCGACAGCCGTAAGCAATATACTTGAAATCGCAAGGGCGATCAATAACTCCACTAATGTAAAACCGGTTTTGTATTTATTGTGCAGCATTTTAATTACCCTTTAATATCTGGCCCGAAGCCAGCTTGAAGAACATATTTCTTCAGAGTTATGGAGAACTTTCACAGTAACTCTAATAAAGTTCGTACTATGATCGCTTTCTACCTGGTCGAAATCAGATGGATTAACATTTTCGACAGTAACCTGCTGGGTAAACGTTGCAAAATTACTTAGTGTATTTCTTGACGCATCAATAGGCGGGGAAAAACTTGCACCATCAAAATCATCCAGGTCATCATAGGCGGCAAGCGTCGTCTCACCTGTATCGGGTCCGAAAGGCGTAGTACCAGGAACCGGAACAACCACAGACGGATCAATCACAGGAAGCATAGCGGAAAGCTCTTTTATTTGTTCAAGCAGAAATTCCGCCGTAGATAATTCTGTTCCTGCACCATTGGCCTGAGAAAAAGCACCATTGGCTCCGACCAATGAAGCGATAGCAAGCCCTACCAGTATTACTGCAATCATTACTTCAATGAGTGTAAAACCTGTTTTGTTTTTTGAATTTCTCATTTTTAAATCCTTTTTCCGTGGTACTTTTATAGTTACGCACAGAACTTAGATCCGTATTTTTATTTACCGGTAACAAGATTGGACATTTTGAATATCGGAAGAATGATACTCATCGCAATAAAACCAACCAGAACACCCATTAAAACAATCATTATAGGTTCAATCATCGAAGTTACGGTTTTAATAACTGTTTTCAGTTCTCTTGCATAGAAACTCGAGACATCTCTTAATACGTCACTCATTGTTCCGGAATCTTCACCACTTCGTATCATTTGTACGACATTGCCCGGCATAAGTTTATACTGACCCAGGCTGGAAGCAATTTTCCTTCCCTGCCGAACTTCTTCATGTACACCATGCCACATGTTTTTATAAAGCACATTGCCTGATATTTGTGCAGTTATGGAAATCGTATTCAAAATAGGAACCCCAGCTCTTGTAAGTACTCCCATCGTATGTAGTGACCTTGTAATATACAAGCTGCGGCATAATGTTTTAATTAGAGGCAAAGACAACTTTGTTTTGTCCCACCAGTATCTTCCTACAGTTGTTCCTGTAAAATACCAGAAACCCCAGAACACTCCTCCTATTGCAGGAACAATATAGTACCAGTAACCGCGCAAAAACGCGCTGCTTGCCATTAGTACTTTGGTCGGAGCAGGTAAATACTGTTCTTTTCCGGCAAATATCGCCGTAAATTTAGGCAAAACAAAACATAATAAAAACGTTGTTACTGAAACGGCCATTACTGCAATGATAATCGGGTAAACCATTGCACCCTTGACTTGTGAGCGAGTCTCAGCTTCGGAATCCAGATATTCGGCAAGCTTCTGCATCATGTCACTAAGAGAACCGCTTATTTCCGCGGCAGCTATCATATTAATATATAAATCACTGAAAGTATGCGGATGTTCAGCCAGCGCCTGTGAGAAACTTTGACCAGACTCGATGCGATTCTTCAGGTCCATTATAATTGATTTGAATTTCTGATTCTCATTTTGCTCTGCAATAGATTCAAGAGAATCCTGAAGACTAATACCAGCTCTAACCATTACCGCAAGTTGGTTTGTAAAGGTAAGAATGTCTTTTCTGCTTGGACCAAACTCAACTCTAAAACCTTTTAACTTATCCATTGCTTTCGATTGAACGCTTGTATTCTTGTTCGGCTGATTCAGCATAGATACAGATTGGGAATCATTCTGCTCCTGCTTAAATACAGGACGTGCGTCACGTTTCTTTTCAGCTACTGCTGTAGAACTTTTTTGATTACGTAAAGTATCTTCAAACATAAGTAAATGCTCCAATTATTTACATAGTGTTTTTTATTGAGCCATAACACCGTCAGGTTTTTGGACAACATCGAAATCATTCATAGGAACAAGTGTTTTTTCCATTTTTGCAGGATTACTCGAACGCATAATAGCTTCTTCTCTGTCTATATAACCCTGGAAATACAAATCCGCAATACTATTATCCAGATTTTGCATACCTAATCTGCGAGAGGTCTCAATTATATTCGGAATTTCATATATCCTGTTTTCACGAATACAGTTTCTTACAGCAGAGGTACATAGAAGAATCTCAATACAGGGGACCATACCAGGCTCATCTACACGTTTAAATAATGTCTGAGATATAACCGCCTGAAGCGTATTTGCAAGCATAGTTCTGACCTGATTTTGCTGCCCAGCGGGATAAATATCTATGATACGTTCGATTGTCTGTGCCGAGTTAATTGTATGAAGGGTACTAAAGACAAGGTGTCCCGTTTCTGCGGCAGTTATTGTCGAACCTGTAGTTTCAAGGTCTCGCATTTCGCCGACCATTATAATATCAGGATCCTGACGAAGTGCATGTTTAAGGCCGGAAGCAAAACTTGGACAATCCGCGCCTATCTCACGCTGTTCTATCATACATTCCTTATTCTCTATCATATATTCGATAGGATCTTCCATAGTAATTATACGTTTGCAGTACTTGGAGTTTATCAATTCAATCATTGCTGCAAGCGTAGTACTTTTACCTGAGCCCGTATGACCTGTTACAAGAACAAGTCCCCTGGGCAGATCGGGAAGCTCCTTCACAACAGGAGGTAAATGAAGGTTATCAATATTCGGTATCTGATTGGGAATAACCCTGAATGAAATTGCTAATGTATCACGCTGATAGTGTGCATTTACACGAAAACGATGGCCGTCATCAATACTCGTCGAGAAGTCCAGATCTTTGTTTTCTTCGACTTTTTTAAATTTTTCAGGCCCAACCATTGAAAGCAGCATTTCCCTGGCGTCCTCATTACTTATTGGTGGAAAATCAAGCTCGACAAGCTCGGTATTTCTTCGCAATACAGGAGGCATGCCTACATTAATATGCAAGTCACTGGCATCATTTTCTATTACTTCTGCCAATATATTTTTGATATCTATCATTTAATGCTCCTTTCTGAGCGTAACTTTTAATTAATATTACTTAGACATTTTCAAAGTTATTTCGATACCTTCCATTTCGAGAAGTACACTGTCATTGCTGATTTTTTTCACTACAAAATCGTCAATATCCTCACCTTCATAAAGAATCTTATTTTGAATCATACAACAGACACCTTTTTCAGACTCCATAACACTAACAAGCTTCATGCCTCTTGCTTTGTGCCTTATTTCTTCTTCTAACATCACTCCGGCATCTATCATGGAAGTATCATTTTCTGAATTCTCTTTTAAAGTGGAGAGAAAAGATTCAAGCTGGAAAGGATTTTTCACCAGTTCACTGACCTGTACCTGGAATACATCTGAAAACTCATAGAATTTGTTCACAATCTCATCCATCCTGTTGAACATTTCTGCTTTTATTCCAGTGAGTCTGGCAATAGTTGCTTCTAACTGAAGTTCTTCTGCATTATTTTCACTCTGAGCAACAGATGCCTGAGGTGCACTCTTTTTAATCATTATACCAAGGCATATCAGACCTATGATAAAAAGAACGCCGAGAATAGTTGTACTCCTGCGCACCTCTTTTTCTTTTGTAGCTACTGTTAAGTAATCCTTTTCCTTTTGCTGTGCTGCATTAGCTTCTTGTTCAGCAGGAAGGTCCTGATTCGGGTCTTTTAAATAGTTCAACATATCAAAGCTCCGTTCTTATTATTTCTAAACGTTATTACCTTATATTGTTTCGTTCTGGAAAAATATACTTACTATAAAATCCGCTGAAATCATACCTTCAAGAGTGTTCTTCTTTTTTAATTTAAGCTCGCGGAGTTTCATAATTCTCGGAAGTTTTTCGATTTCCAGCAAAAAAGAATAGAAAGAACTGAAGTTTCCTTCAAGTTCCATTTTTATAGGCTGTTCTACATAGCCGCTATTATCCTTTTTTGCAAGAGTTCTGATAGTCTTGGGTTTCAGGCCTTGTTTCTGTGCAATAACTGTCACCTGCGAAAGCACTCCGTGAATCTGGCTTGTCGGAGGAAGCTTACTTTCAAAAAATTGTATTGCTTCCTGTAATTTTTCAAGCTGTTTATTAAGATCTTCAGCGGCGGCAGTTGCTTCTTCGAATTTCATAAGCTGTTCCATTTTTGCTTCGACTTTAGCCTGCTTGTCAGATAATATTTTATTGGCAGGTTTAATCATATACTGGTAACCAACTGCACCAAGACCAACCAGTAAGACAAGAAAAACGAATTTTCTAAAATTGCTGTTCATTGTTTTATCCTTTTTAATTAAATGTTTATATTCGCGTAATAATTTCCAATTTGTATTTTTTTTAGAAATTCCAAACTGTACCTTCAGCCTTACCTCTGATACCTTCTACATCGTCTTTGGAAAGGTGAACATCCTTTTTAAGCATAGCGGTAAGTTTGAATCTTCTGAAAGTACTTTCTTCGACTTTATATTCTTTCGATTCGACGAGTTCTACATTATCCAACAGGTTGGATACTGTAAGCTTCTTTATATAATCCGCTACCTGAAGGTCGCTCTTAGCTATTCCTTCAATATTGATATGAGTTTCGAGAAGCTGTTCCATCGAAACTCTTTCCTGAACTTGTTTCATATCTGTTTGAGATGCCTGAAATTTGCTAACTAATGTTTGATTTGTATGCTTAGGCTCTTTCTGCATTAAATCCAGGTCCATCAATGATACACCTGAAGGCAGGTTGTTGGTCAACGCTGCAAGTAATATGCTCCTTGGTACTGGTTCGAGAAGCTCTGCTGTAGTGAGAGCTGTTTTCATCATCTCTCTTCGCTTGTCCTGAAGCTTATCCAGTTGCTTCATCGTTTCCTGAGTTTGTGCCATTCTCTGGTTTACCAGTTCTTCTTTTACCATACATGCACGTTGTCGTATTTTGATAGTGACAAACGAACCACCAAGAGCAACCAGTACAGCTAAAAGCAACACAATATATATCAGGTTCATTCTGCGAGATTCATTGTTTTGTACATAATCATCAGGTACGAAATTTATATTAACCATTTTAGACCTTCCTCCTCATTTAGAGAAAATTATCTCTGTTAAGATGATAGACTCAATCCGAAAGCAATAGCCCAGTTAGCCTGGTTATCTCTTCTGTCTATAGGATTTCCTGTTATTTTCTTTTTATTTTTGTCTTCTCTGGACACACGATATGGATCGGCAGTTTCAGCCGCGGCAAGGCAGTCTCCTACCTGGGCCGGCATTTCCAGTTTTTTTGCGATTTCTGCACATAATTCTCTGTCTTCCGTCCGGCTGGAAAGAAAAACCAATCTGTCTATCTGGAAATTATTGTACACAGATGAAAATTGTCTTTTGCAACTGGTGAGTTCCATGATCAATCTTGTGATAGCAGATTCATCTTCCTGGTGACAGGTCCCGATTGATATTGTACGAGCAAATAGCAGATTCTTATGACGGCTTATTACTACGTTTGTGTAGTCTTTCTCTATTTCAATAAGCATCACAACTGATTCGATATCACTTTGTCTGCGTCCAAAGAATCTTGTATAGGAATTTACAATTGCAACCGGCCAGATGCTCATAGTTTTGATAGCAAGACCGGCTTTCTCATAAATAGCAAGATGACGCTCAATGACATCTTTCTCAGTTGCCATGACCAGAATATTATCATCAATTGTTGGAAAATATTTTATCATAATATTTGATTTTTCAGATTCGAAAGGAAGCTTTTGTTTTATCTTTGAAAATATTGTATTTTGCAGTTCATTATTATTTGCTGCTTTTGGCATTTTCATAAGCTCGATAAAAACATTCTTGGCAGGTATCGAAGCAATTACGTCCTTGCTCTTAAAGTTACCTGTTGATACCCACTGGCGAATTGTTTCAATAGCCCATCTTTGCCAGTTGCCTCCTCCTGCTTGAATATCTTCAGGACAGGTATCGCTGAATCCTGCTATTAATTTTGCGACTCTGCCCTTATTTTCAAGCTGAACCATTTTAAGACTGTCATCACTTATGTCTATTCCAATTGGGTATGAGAGTTTTTTCAAAAGGCCAAACATTTTAATTATTTCACCAAATAAATACCTTTCTTCGTTCGGTCCCAAGGACCTTCTCCCTGGGCTCGCCCAAGGCTTTCCAACTAAAATATATGAAATACTCTCCTTATTAGCCAAACGCACCGGGGAAAATATTTTCCTGTTTCGTAATAAATAATAAAGATGCACACTTACATCCTATATTAAATTCACTGATAACATTGTTAATGTCATAGAAATAGATTGAGCCATTGAGAAAAAAAATAAAATTTCTTGCATAATATTTTGGAAGCATCGAAAATCTTTAGTATAGTAAGTCGTTATGAATACGCCGCTTGAGTAGAATACGGCCAATTAAGGAAACTTTAAATATGAAAACATTCAAATTTTGCCCTTCTTGCAAATCAGATAATGTCTGCTTTGACGGCATAAAAGAGTTTAAGTGCAATGCATGTTCTTTTATTTTTTTTCATAATGTAGCAGCCGCCGCCGCAGCTATGCTCGAATATGATGGGAAAATCCTTTTTATAAGAAGAGAAAGAGAACCACGTAAAGGAAAGCTGGATTTGCCGGGAGGATTTATCGATCCTAACGAATCCGCAGAAGAAGGTTTGAACAGGGAATTGCAGGAGGAGCTTGGAATTACTCTTGATACAATGAAATATATTGGCTCGGCGCAAAACACTTATGAATACAAAGGTGTAACTTACAACACTTGTGATTTGTTATTCTATTCTAAAATCGAAACACTCCCGACTCAATTCGATAAATCCGAAATTGCATCAATAGAATTGATAGATCCTCACGAAGTGGACAAAGATGAATTTGCATTTAAATCAACGCAAAAAGGTATCGAACTTTTAATTAGGAGCAAAATTGCCTAATCGGAACCTAACGCGATTCGAAGAACTTCTTTGGTAGTTTTTACGAATTTAAACTGCATTCCTTTTTTCGCTTCAGCCGGTACTTCGGTCATATCTTTTCTGTTTCTTGCAGGAAGAATAACAGTTTTTATGCCTGCCTGTTTTGCTGCGAGGATTTTTTCTTTCAAGCCGCCAATGGGTAATACAAGCCCGCGCAGAGTAATTTCACCTGTCATTGCTACATCAGGAAGAATTGGTTTTCCAAGCAGAAGACTGACTAACGAAGTGAATATCGCAACTCCCGCACTTGGGCCGTCTTTGGGTATTGCTCCGGCTGGAACGTGAATATGATAATCGTTTTTACTGAATTGTTCTGATTGTATATTCAGATTTTTTGCATTTGCCTTTACGATTGAAAAAGCGGCCTGTGCGCTTTCTTTCATAACATCACCAATTTGACCTGTGAGTTGCAACTGTCCTTTGCCGGGCATAAACGCTGATTCGATGAAAAGAATCTCCCCGCCTACAGGCGTAAACGCAAGCGCTGTAGCAACTCCCGGAATTCCGGTACGTAAAGCTAATTCCGATTCGAAGTGAACAGGACCTAAAATTCTCGCAAGATCTTTTACTGTAATGGTCATGCGTCTCTTTGTACCTTTAGCAATTTCTGTAGCGACGGATCTGCATACAGAAGCCATATTTCGTTCGAGATTTCGAACACCAGCTTCACGAGTATAACCGTGAATGATAGCAAGCAGCGAGTCATCTTTAATTGAGCAGCAGCCTCTTTTCAGTCCATGCTCCCTTAGTTGTCGCGGGATAAGATATTTTTTCGCTATTTTAAGTTTTTCAGTTTCAGTATAACCTGGCAGTTCGATAACTTCCATCCTGTCACGCAATGCAGGCGGAACAGGTTCGATATAATTTGCTGTCCCTATGAACATTACCGAAGATAAATTAAAAGGCTGGTCAAGATAGTGATCGGAAAAACTGAAATTCTGTTCCGGATCAAGCACTTCAAGAAGTGCACTTGCCGGATCACCTCTAAAATCGCTGCCAATTTTATCTAATTCATCGAGCATAAATACAGGATTCTTGCTTTTGCATTTTCGCAATTCCTGCAAAATCCTGCCAGGCAGCGCACCGATGTATGTTCTTCTATGCCCTCTTATGTCTGCTTCATCTCGAATTCCGCCGAGCGAAATTCGCACGAATTTTCTTCCCATGGCCCTTGCGATAGACTGGCCGAGTGAAGTTTTACCAACACCGGGAGGGCCAACAAAGCAAAGTATCGGGCTTTTACCTTTCGGATTAAGTTTACGCACGGCCAAAAATTCGAGAATACGTTTTTTTACTTTTACAAGATTGTAGTGATCCTGATTGAGTATTTTCTGGGCCTTGTTTATATCGAGCCGGTCTTCGGTTTGAATCGACCATGGCAATTCACAAACCCAATCGAGATATGTCCTGATGACACTATACTCCGGCGAAGCAGATGGAATTTTACTTAATCGGTCCAATTCGCGAAGAGCTTCAGTTTCCACTTCACGCGGCATTTTTGCTTTTTTAATATTCTGCTGGATTTGCTTAATCTCGTCGTTGAAAACATCTTTCTGACCAAGCTCAGTTTGAATTGCCTTTAACTGCTCCTGTAGAAAATATTCTCGCTGACTTTTATCTATCGAATTTCTTACTTGTCCCTGAATTTTATTACTCAATTCAAGCACTTCAAGCTGTTGAGCAAGAGCAAGCGAAATCTGTTCGAGCCTTTTTGCAACATCAAGCTCTTCGAGCAATTCCTGTTTTTTTGCAATATCCACGTTCAGGTTAGCCGCAAGAAAATCAGCTAACGCCGCAGCATTTTCAATGTTTTCCAGAAGTAATGAAGCTTCTTCAGGAACGTTTGGGCTCAATGCAATTACCCGCCCTGCCGCGTTGCGAACATTTACCATTAGCGCTTTGAGACGCTTGGTCATTTTTATATTAGTGCTAAGATACTGGACCTTAGCTTTCATATAAGGTTTCTTAGAAACTATTTTTAAGACTTTAAAGCGGGAAATTCCATGAACCACTATATGCATCGGGCCTTGAGGAAGCTTTATAACCTTCAGCACAGAAACTGTAGTTCCGATAGAATAAAGGTCTTCGAAGCCGGGAGCTTCAATATCTGGTTTTTTCTGAACAAGCAGGCCGATAGTAGCATCATTTTGAGAAGCATCCGAGATTAGTGTTCTGCTTTCTTTTCGTCCAATTGCCAGCGGCGTAACTGTGCCGGGATATACAACAACATTGCGAATTGGCAGGATTCCGATTACATCAGGCTGTTTTGCTTTGCGATTAGGTTGGGGCTTACTATCACTGCCATATAGATACGAACCTATATTTATTGAGTCTTCATCAGGCATATTAAGCATTGCGCTATTATCCAGCGAAAACATATTTTCTTCTTTTCTTATCATTTTTTAGTTCTGAGTTCTTTTTTCCATTATGTAGTATTATTATTCAGAAAGTAGTCGAGACTATAATACACCAAAGACAAGAAAAAACAAAGATTTAAAATAGTTATAAGTTCCACAAAACGCAGGACACAGCACAATTCATTGCAGCGGCTCGTAGAACTTTTCCGGCTTTTTCCCAAGCGTGTTAGTAAGAGTTCCCAGTTTTTCGATAGTAGCCTCGATTTTATCCCCTTCTTTGAGGAAATTACCCGTTGCCATCGCTACACCTGAAGGCGTACCGGTAGAAATACAATCGCCCGGCTCCAAGGTCATTAAATGACTGAGAAACGAAACGATATCGGCTACAGGATAAATCATCTGCGATGAATTCGCTTCCTGACGAATTTCGCCGTTGACTTTCAAATTCATATCGAGATTCTGAACATCTCCAATTTCGTCAGCCGTAAGTAAATAAGGACCCATCGGACAGAAACCATCGGCCCATTTACCGTTGAGCCAATCGTAAAACTCATCCCATGGCCGCTTCGCCCTGTTCGTAACGAATGTTACACTTCTCGCAGAAACATCATTTACGATAGTATAACCGGCTACATAATTGAGTGCGGCTTCAGGTTCTACAAACTTCGCTTTTTTTCCTATCACAACTCCCAGTTCCAGCTCATAATCAATTGTCTTGCTATATATCGGCCATGGAATTTCCTGGTCGTTTCCAAGCAACGCGGTTGAAGGCATAATAAACGGCCGCGGCACAGTTGTATTTCGCGGCGAGTTAGTCAATCCTAATGACAGCCCCGCTTCCTTTATATGTTCACTATAATTACCAGCCAGCGCGATTATTTTCCCCGGTCGAGGTATAGGTGCCATAAGAGAGAAAGAATCCGTTGGAACAATCGCCTCAACTGAGTGAGCCATTTCAAATAGCTTAGCGAGACACTCCGGACCTCTTTGCAAAATCTCAAATATATTTTCAGGAGGATGTGCATCTTCCCAGTTTGAAGTTATATCGATTATTCCATTTTCGGTAAGTATCCCGCAAAGAGCCGAACCTTCTTTTGAATATGTTACAAGTTTCATAAGCAATCCTCGTTAATAAGTGCATAAGTCATAAGAGCATAAGTTCTTTCGCCCTTCTGCTCTTTTTATACCTGATTTTTTTCCCCATTACAAGACATGACAAGAAAAGAAGATTTCAATACTTAAGTATGATTCTGAGGTGCTGATTTAAATATCCGGAAAATCCTGTTAGTCCTGTCAGAAATAAATTTTATATTTCCTGAAATAAATCATATCCAATAACGACAAATCTATTAGTGAAGACCTTAGACAACAGACTTTTGACCACAGAAAACTGTTAAGTCGTTGTTCTAAAAAGCCTTAAGTCTTTGGTCTTATGTCTTGAGTCTAACTTTTTTTTTAATAAGGAGAAGAACCATGATTACAAAATTATTGTCAAAAAGTGTGCTGGCTGGATTATTAGCTTTGCTTATTGGCGGCCTGTTTTTCGGGACTGATGTGCTAAGTTACGTTAGCAGTTCGGTAAAATCTGCCAGAACAGTAGTAAAGGATTCTGTCCCAATCGAATTCGAGCTTCGCCGGGCAAAGGACCTTTTAGAGGACATTATCCCTGAAATGCACGCCAATATCCGGCTGATAGCACAGGAAGAAGTGGAAATAGCAGCTCTTAAGAACGATATCGAAAAGAGCCAGGTAGCTATGGAAGAGGAAAAAGCGAGAATATCAAAACTTCGTGATTCGCTTGATATCCAGAAAGCTGCGTATTCTTTCGGCGATAGGGAATATTCAAGAAGCTATGTAAAGGATGACCTTTCGAACAGGTTCGAGCGGTTCAAAGAGAGCGAGGTTATTCTTGCAGGCAAGCAAAGACTTCTGGAAACCCGCGCAAAATCCCTTGAGTCCGCAATGACTATGCTTGAAAAAACCCGTTCACGAAAAGCTTTGCTCGAAGATAAAATCGAGTCTCTCACAAGCCAGTACAGGCTCGTAAAAGCCGCTTCAGTCGGTACAAATATCAATGTTGATAACAGCAAAATCGCTCAAACGGAAAAACTTATCGCCCAGATTGAAAAACGTCTCGATGTAGCAGAACGAGTTTTGGCACACGAAAGCAAGTTCGTTCAGGATATCCCGGTCGAAGTAGTTCCGGAAGAAGATTTGCTTACACAGGTAGATGAATATTTCAACGTTGATAACGCAAGTTATCCCGTAATAGCAAACGACGTTCACTAAGCAATTTGTGGAAAAATGATTGATTTTTCGGTAGAATAAAGCGTATTGTGATATAGATAATACAAATTACGCAATACACAATACGCTGAACGAAGAACGAAAGGAATAGCCGTGCTGATTCTGAGAATAAAACAAGCTGAGACCGCACTCGCCGATGGGCGTTTGGATGAAGCTTTCGAGATAATCAGGTCCGAACACATCAGGCGGCATTATCGCGGCCAAAAGCTTATCAGCCAGCTTTCGCAGGCTTTCGCAAAAAGAGGACGCGAGAATTTCGAAGCTGAAAGACTCCAGGACGCTCTGGCTGATTGCTCAAAAGCGGAAAAGCTCGCGGGCAATACAGATGAAGTTGCGGCTCTAAGATCGGATATTTGCTCAAGAATGGAACAAAAGAGACTCCAGGATAAGCATAATTCGTTAAACCTGGCACAGGCTAAACGAAATATACAGGCGGGCTGGATTTCGGCAGGCGAAAAGATTCTTGAAAATGCCGATGAAAATGATAGCCAGGCAAACGCAGTTTTTCAGCAGGCAAACTTCGCTCGAATGCAAATCGATGAAGTGATTACAAAAGTCGAAAATGCTCTGAAAAATAACAACCTTGAAAACGCAATCGATATAATTCGGCATACTGATATTATTGACAACAAAAATGAGAAAGTCATTGAAATGGTTTTCAGGATAAAAAATTCGTCGATTGAAAAAATCAAAACCGATATTAATAACGGCCGTGTTGATTTAGCTCGTTCTTTATTGGAAAAAATCTCACCAATCGCAAACGGAACAAGTGACATATCGGAGCTTGGCCTTGTGTTAAATTATTGCCAGAAAGCATCGGCTCATCTGGCCGCTGGTAATCCTCGCCAGGCGGCGGCTCTACTCAAAAAAGTAAAAGTAATTTGTCCAAACGCAAGTTGGATAAATTCTGTTACAGAACAGTCTCTTAAAGCCGCTGATATGCTCGATGAACTTGCCGCAAGTCCGCTTGGATTAGACTGTGACATGGGCTTCCAGCCCATGTTTGCACGGACTGGAAGCCCGTGCCACGAAAAAAGAGTTGTTTCGCACGATGAGCCGACTTCGCCGGGCGTGCCGAACAGGTTCAGTAACAATACACAAAAAGATTTTTCTCTTTCATCGAGATTTGTAATGCAGGTTGACGGCGTGGGAAGCTTTCTTGTTTTGAGAGATAATAAAGTAACAGTCGGACCTGTAAGCTCTTCTGTTCAACCTCTGGTCGGTCTCATGGCTGATCCAAATTTACCGGTCGCTACTATCGAGAGAATCGAAGATGACTACTTTATCCGCTCGTCAAGTCCGATTAAAGTCAATGATACAACTGTAACAGATAAGCTGCTCGTCGACGGTGACCGTATTGCATTATCTTCTCGATGCAGTATGAAGTTCCATATTCCAAGCCCGGCGAGCACAACCGCGGTTATTCAACTTTCAGGCTCAAGACTTGGACGCGCCGATATTCGAGAAGTCATTTTGATGGGCCGTGACATTCTTATCGGCCAGACAAGAGGACATCACATTACAACTCAGTCACTCGATGAAACTATAACAATGTACGCACAGAACGGCAAGCTTCTGTGCAAGACAAGACAAAAAGTACTGGTTAATGATTCCCCAATAAGTTCTAATAAAGGAATTCCTGTTGACAAACAGGTTAGAATTGGTCAAATTTCGTTCGTAATAACAAAAATAAAAGCAACGTAGCATGGGCTTCCAGCCCATGCAAGCACGGGCAAGATGCCCGTGCCACAATGGAAAGGAAAAATGCACAGATACCTGTACCAACACGGTGACCATCCCCTCGAGGGATACACGATTCAGCGAGCCGCGGGCCGGGGCGGCTTCGGTGAAGTTTATTACGCTCTAAGCGATTCTGGAAGAGAAGTCGCTCTCAAAGCGGTCCAAAACTACGAGCAAATCGAACTTCGCGGAATTACCCAGTGCATGAATCTTAAAAGTCCTCACCTTGTCTCTATATTCGATGTTAAATATAACGACCGCGGCCAGCCTTTTGTCATTATGGAATATGTTTCAGGTCCATCGCTAAGAACTTTAATAAACGAATCACCCGGCGGAATTGGCAAGCAGAAAGCAGCTTTTTTCCTACGTGAAATAGCAAAAGGTCTTTCTTACCTGCACGAATGCGGCATAGTACATCGTGACCTCAAGCCCGGAAATATTTTTTATGAAAACGGTTATGTAAAAATATGCGACTACGGCCTGACAAAAGCGGTAAGCGCAAGCCGTCATAGCGGCCATACAATTACGGTTGGAACAGTTCACTACATGGCGCCTGAAATCGGTGCGGGAAAATACAACTTCGGTATCGATATCTACGCACTCGGTGTACTCTTATATGAAATGCTCACGGGAGATGTCCCTTTCGCAGGTGAAAGTCCTGCCGAAATTCTGATGAAGCATATGAGTTCAGAACCTGAGTTGAAAAATATCGATGAACCTTTTGCGCATGTTATCAGAAAAGCTCTTGCAAAGGACCCGGATGAACGATACCAGACTGTTCAGGAAATGGTCGAGGATTTGTTCGGCGAAGAAAATATTCGTAATAGCGTTTCTCAATTTGCACCTGAAGAACTTTCGATGATAGCTCAAAGAGTCGCCGCAAAAGCAAAGATTGACGATTCAACAAAACAATATTCTCCAAAGCCCACTTCTCCTAATGCAACTAATATCAGTGGAAATGAGCAGTTCGCTCAGAATGCAAAGAACTTTTATGAGAGAGTGGATAAAATCGGCAGGAATGTCGCCAATAAAGTCGATGTTCAGGTCGATACTTTTTTAGGGGCTAAGAATAAACGCATTCCAGGAGTAACGGACCCTATACTACCGGCTCAACGCTACATGCTGGCGTTTATATCGGTGGGAATCGTTTCTATTGGTTCCGCTTTTCTAAGAGGTGGTCATGTTTTTCCCATCGCTTTGATTACATTCATTATGATGAACATCTTCGCAAGTATAATTCTAATGATGAAGAATTTCTGGTTCGCAAAACTCGAACCAGGTTCGCAATGGATTGAAAGAATAGTTACCCCTTTCATTGTAGCGGTTATATCAGGAGCATTTGGAATTGGAGGATCTCGCCCCTTATTTTTTCCAGTGTTCTTGTCTATGGTTCTAATTGACTGGCGGCGTATCAGTCTTCCCGACAGGCAAAAAAGACTTTCGCTCGGCTCGGCTCTCTGGGCTGGAATACTTGGATTTATATTTGGAGCAGTATTTGATACAGAATCGATATTAATAGCTGGGATTATGGCAGGTACATCGCTTGCTATCCAGGCAATGAGTGCATTTGGTGAGGAAGTCAAAGATAATCAAAAGACACATCAACGAAAATATAAAACAGAATTTCATAGTAAAATCACAAAATTACAAAAAAGCACCGACGCTGGTGTAGTTCCGAATTCACTTCGTATAGTCTGGTTTGTCGCTTCTATTATCAGTCTCGGTGTTGGTCTGTTTCTTGTCATCTGGGGTGGAACACAACGTGTCAATCATGATTTTGCAATAGGAGTCGCGGCTGGTGTAGATGAATTAATTCTCTCTGTATTCTTTTTCATAGGAGCGTGCCGGAGCAGTTTTAACGGCTGGTTCAGGTATCTCGTAAAGCCGGCAATAATGCTGGCTTGCGTACTTACTATAGTTGCTTCATCGATTTATATGGGTAACGTGAATCTTCATAGAGATGCAAATAACTTAGCACTATTTCTAATTATTTTTCCTTCCGTTCTCCTTCTCTTTATAATCGCATTTCCAGTCAGTTTAATTGCCGGAAAAGCTCCTCAACCTGCGGCTAAAAATGTTCCCAAAGCAGCGCCGGGCGTATCTGCGTTCAAACGTATGTGGGCGATTATACTTTGCTGCATTCCTCTTTTTGGACTCCAGCGTTTCTATGTCGGAAAAATCTGGACTGGTATTTTATGGTTCATTTCTGGTGGATTATTCGGAATTGGACAGGCTATTGATTTTATTATGATTATTATGGGCAGTTTTACGGACCGCTATGGTTTGCCGCTGAAAATTTGGTTCGATAAAGATGAAATAAATCATAAAACACCTGTTTCTCAAGAACCAGTTAATGATTACAAAGCACCAGTTCCAGAATATAAAGAACCTGTAAACGAACACAAAGAACCTTTGCACGGGGAACAAGAAATCCAAACTCCTGAAATAAAGGAACAAACTTCTACTCGCTCGTTCACATCTACAATGATTCCGACCGACTTCCATCCGTTTACTTATCTTTGCTCAGGAATTGGTTATATCCTGATTTTCGCTGGATTATTAATCAGTATTTCAACTGGATTACGTATTCCCACTTTCATAGCATACGGCTGGCCGGAAGTATCGAACGAGCTTCAGGGTATATTCAATTCTCCTAAATGGCCTGAAATTTTAATAGGTTTAGGGCCGGTCCTGGTATTTGTTATGGTAATAATAGCTACTGTTTTCATTGTAATAAGCCGAAGATATTCCGGCGCATCTCATTTAATAAGGGCGTTATTGGCGATGATTGGAATTTTCATAACCTTATTGGTTTTTTCAACTGCAATGTCACCTCAGATGAATACCATGGAGGCTGGTTTTTTTGAACAATTTAATGGTCTTTTAAGTTCCGGTCAGATAGCAGAAGCATTCAGTGAGCTTATTCGCGAGTTGGATGAGTGGAATCTTGTAACTGCGGCATTGTTTTTCCTTGCCTCTGTTGTCATGCTAACATGGCCGGCTCAACGTAAACAAACAATATTAACAGATACTCAAAATCAGGGAGTAAACTGATGAATGCAACATTTGTAATGTCACCATTATTGCTTTTATTTGCAATAGTTGGAGTTATTGGTTTTATTATGCTAATAACTAAGCTGATCAAGAGTAATCCCAAAAACGCAGCGATGTTACTTATAGTACCAATAGTATTTATCGCTTTGTTTGTATTAATGAAATTTTTTGGTACCGATGCAAATATTGATTTTGCGCCTAAATATATAACACTTTTTGTTTTAATAGGCGGATTAGTCGCTTTTGTTATGTTCTTTATAAAGCTATCAAATAGTAATAACAAATCCGGTGTGATAATACTTACAATACCAGCGGCATTAATATTGATATCAATAATTCTTCCAGCAATTTCATACCGCCCAGTTAGAGTTTCTGAAATCCCTGAACGGCCTGAACCTCTAATAGTAAATACAGAGAGATCTCCGAATTACTCATCTTCCGACAATTCTCCAATCTGGTCGGAAGGTATCGAAAACGAATTCGAAGCGGATGTATATCCATCAGGAATTTCCGCTTTAAAAGCACTTGCACCAAGAGTTGTAAAAAATATTCCTTATGTAATGGGAGAAACAGGTTCGCCTGAAACTATAGTAATATACACTACTTCTATTAGTATCGAAAATGCAGAAGAGTTCAGACAGACTTTAAGCAAACTTGTACCTGAAATTAAGTGTAAAATAGAAATTGGAAATATAAATTTAAATGAAAACGAGTTAGGCATACGTTTTTCACTTCCAAATAAGAGACAAATATTAAATAACCAACTTGAGCTTAATCAAAATTCAACAGGTATTAATCAAGATGGAACAAGCGGAATAATCCAGGCACATATTTACAGTGGAGTAAGAAACCTTGATTTTGAAGTGAATTATACAAACAAATCATGGGTGGAGAATTTTTCTTCTTTTATAAATAGCCAGCCTAATAAAAATTATATCGTAGCGAAATCAAATGAAACATCTATGATACCTGAAGAAGCAGAATGGCAGGCAATGGAAAATGCAATAGATGTAGTTGGCACAAGACTTGTAAGCTATTTAAACCCAAATAAACTCGAGGACAAAGATATTCGTCATAGCGGTATTATTGTCGATAAATTCCTGCAAAGTTTCGATACTTCGACAGGTAAAATATGGCGGGAAGCTATTTTACTCGATGCTTCGCCTGCAAAACTAACTCAACTTGCGAACAGAATTTCAAATACAAATCGTGAAGAGACTATGGATTGGGCCAGAATGATTTTTTCTATAGTTGGTCTATTCGTCCTGATAGTAATTGCATATGCGTTTTTGAACGCGGCGACGAAAGGTTATTATTCATTAACTTTGAAAATAACCGGTGTAATTTTAGCGTTAATATTTTTATTTATTATTTTGACGCTTACCTGAAAAATCCTAAGCACTAAACTCTAATTTCTAAACAAATACAAAATCCAAATGAAAAAAGGTCTTAAACATTGGAATTTTAATATTTTGAAATTGTTTAGGCCCCTCGGGCTCCATGGGAGATTTAAAGTTTAGAATTGTGAAATTGAAATAATAAGTTTTGGAATTAGATATTAATTTTTAAAACTTGTGGTATAATATACCTGCGTATGGAAAGAAATGTAAATCGAATAACGCAGGCAGACAAGTACCTACTGGACAAAATACGAATAGGCAATTCTCAGGCCTGGTCGGAATTTGTTGACAGGTACAGGGGCAGACTGTTGAGCTTTGCGAAAAGCAAGCTCATTAAATCACAGGATGCCGAAGACGCGGTTCAGGAAACTTTCGTTTCGTTCATTCAAACTCTACAAACTTTCCGCGGCGATTGCGCGTTGGAAACTTTTCTTTTTTCACTTTTACGCCGAAAGATTATCGATACATACAGAAGTCAGAAAGCAAGTCATATCTGTTTGATACAGGACGCCTATTCGAGTGACTTTGAGGAACCTGCATCCGATCCTTTCGAACAAATCGCAGGTCCTTCGCAGACCGCGAGTTGGTATTACCGGGCGGATGAACATTTGGACCAGCAGAAAAACATGCTCACTGAAGCACTTTCGGATGTTATAGAAGGACTGAAGCAATCGCTGAATTTTCGCGATTTACAGATTATCGAACTTTTACTTTATTGCCATCTTGCGAACAAAGACGTTGCGAAAATCATGGACGTAAACGATAAAAATGTCGCTCTTATCAAGCATCGCTGCATAAAACAAATTCGCGAGCATGTAGAGACAATTTCAGACGGGCCAATCTCTGAAGAATTCGAGAATCTCCTTACTGATATATGGAAAATGCAAAGGTTCAGTTGTCCAAAGCGAAGCACAATAGGAGCGTTTTTTCTCGGTACGCTCGACAAGCAATGGCATGAATATACGGATTTCCATATCAATAAAATCGGCTGCCAGTTCTGCCGTGCGAATCTCGAAGATATAAAAACCGAAAGTGCCAAAAAAGAAGATACGAAGCTGCAATCCAGAATCATGCAATCTACTGTCGGATTCCTCAAAAAAGCATAATTATATAGGTCCTTAAATCTGCTAAATCTCCTCTTTTCTTCTGTCGATATAAAGATTATGAGTAAAGACAGAATATTTCAGCTAATAGGAAAAATCACGGTCCAGTTTGCGACTATGGAGCATCGTTTGCAGGGTCTGCTCGAAAAGCTCATGGGCGATAGTAATACTCTTGTCGGGCCAATGTTTATACATGATATACCTTTGGCGGGCTTACTGAAAAAAATCAGATTTTTGGCACGCTGCCGGCTCAAAAATGACTCGAATTTCTTTTCGGACCTGGAGCGAATACTTAAAAATATTGGAACACTTCGCCAGGAGAGAAACCTGCTCATACACGGCGACTGGAAAATTGAAGATTTAGAAACTTTTCGAATAACTGTACGCGATTTCAAGTTAAAATATGAGGAAGGTACATGGCAGGAATTTACCGAGATAGAATTTACCGAAAAGAATCTGCGGGACCTCAACAGACGTCTTGAAGGACTCGGTAATGAAGTTGATTTCCTTGTTCGCAGACTCAATGAGAATTCCAAAGACTTAAAGACCTGCAATACACCCACTTCCGAAAAATAAATATCTGCAAAATCCAATATAATCAATTCTTTTATCAATAGAATCATTTTTTCACTTGCTAATATATCTAAAATACAGACAATAAGGACATTAAATATTAACCTTAATCAATTGCTGTAAATTTCGCTAACAAAGCTGAATATTAAGGAGTATTTGCAATGTCCAACTCTAATACAATTTCAAGGAGGGAATTTCTTAAATTTACTGGCTCTGCAATGGCTTGTTTATCTGTAAGCGGCTGCATGCAAAAGATAATAAATCCTAATACGAAAAGGCCTAATATTCTAT
Organism: Sedimentisphaerales bacterium; assembly: GCA_016936075.1. Classification (GTDB taxonomy): domain Bacteria; phylum Planctomycetota; class Phycisphaerae; order Sedimentisphaerales; family Anaerobacaceae; genus JAFGPS01. The sequence continues at coordinate 26,365 of JAFGPS010000123.1, forward strand.
TAATCGTTGCGGATGATCTTGGTTATAGCGACCTCGGTTGCTATGGCGGCGAGATTCAAACACCAAATCTTGATACGATAGCCAACAATGGAATTAAATTAACAAGATTTTACTCAACTGGCCGATGCTGTCCTTCACGCGCAAGTATTCTTACAGGTCTTTATTCACATCGAGCCGGACTTGGATATATGGTAAGCAATCTTGGCCAGCCCGGTTATCGCGGACGTATCGCTGACGATGCAGTTACGATTGGACAGGCACTCCAGCTTGCAAACTATCGAACATTTATATCAGGAAAATGGCACCTTGGAACAAACGATCCAACACAATATGGATTCGAAGAGTTTTTCGGCACTTTGGTAAGCGCACAAACTTTCTGGGACCCGAACCACTATGTACGTTTACCGAGGGGACATAATGTACGACAATATGAAGAAGGAGAATTTTACGGCACAAATGCGCTAACTGACAATGCGATTGATTTTATTAACGAAGGTCGTAAAACTCCAGATAAGCCTTGGTTCCTTTACCTGGCTTACAACTCGCCGCATTTTCCGTTACATGCCCCGAAAGAAGATATCGCTAAATACGCTGACAAGTACGAAGTTGGTTGGGATGAGATTAGGGAAAAGCGGCATGAAAAGATGAAAGAGCTTGGTATCATTTCCAAAGATACAAAATTAACGCCGCGTTCTCCTTATACGAACTGGGGAGAAAGAGAAACAAAACAGAATCCGGCTTGGCAGGATTTACCTGAAGATCGGAAGAAGGACCTTGCTCGGCGCATGGCTATTTTCGCGGCTATGGTAGATATAATGGACCGCAATATAGGCAGGTTAGTAACAGATTTGAAAAATAATAATGAACTGGAAAACACGCTTATCATTTTCATTTCAGATAATGGCGCTTGTGCCGAATGGGATCCGATTGGATTCGATGGAAGGACTGGCCCGAATAATGTTCTGCATACCGGCGAACAGATTGATACTATGGGAAGTGCAGGAACCTATCATAGTGTCGGTTCGGGATGGGCGAATGCTTCCAATACTCCGTGGAGGTTATACAAACACTACAACCATGAAGGTGGTATAAGCGGGCCATGCATAGTTCACTGGCCGGCAGGTTTGAAAAGACATGGTGACATTGACAATAGACCGAGCCATTTGATTGACCTTATGCCAACTATTCTCGAAGCGGCTAAGGCAACTTATCCGAAAGAATTGAACGGACTTAAAACTGCCCCTCTGGCCGGGACAAGTATGCTACCGCTATTGAGAGGTAAAAAAGTCGAGGAACGAGTTTTATGTTTCGAGCATGAAGGAAATCGTGCGATTATCGATGGTCGATGGAAATTATCTGCGTTGAGAGATAAGCAATGGGAATTATACAATATAGAAAATGACCGAACAGAGCTTAACGACCTTGCTTTGGAGCATCCTGAAATTGTTGAAAAACTTGATTTGCAATGGAACGAATGGGCGAAAGAAAACCAGGTCACACCATTGATAAAGAATTTCAGAGTCGGATATTTGAGTCCGTCTCGATAATTCTTGATTTATTAAGATGATTTCACAAAATCCGAAAGTTGTTGGAAGCTATTATTCAGGCTCGGATATATTGTTCTATATATTTTCATTAACTCGGCATAACGAGTGACATTCTGCGAGATTGGTTCGTTTACTTTTGTTATTTTTCCGGCCATCGTTTTTGCAGCACTTTCAGCGTTTGAATACCATCCGATAGCTGTTGCGGCACAAATCGCAGCTCCAAGACTTGAAGCTTCTACTGTTTCCGAACACAAAACCTTCTTGCCGGATACATCAGCAATAATCTGCCGCCATAAATCGCTCGACGCCCCGCCGCCTATAGTGACAAAGTCTTTAATCGGCTCGCTGGTTTGCTCTTCAATCATTCCAGTGACAAGCATCTGCTCGAGCGCAATGCCTTCAAGCAATGACCTATACATATGTCCAATCTGATGAGAACCGGAAAAACCGAGCCAGCAACCTCTGGCCAGTGGATTCCAATATGGTGTCATTACCGCTCCCCAGTATGGTAATAGTAATAAACCTTCACTTCCAATTGAAACGTTAGAAGCCTGCTCCTCGAGACGGTTGTAGATTTCTTTATCATTTTCACAAGCTTGACATACCTGTCTCACAAACCATTCAATTAAGAACGTTCCCGAGCGTAGGCTTGTTTCGTAATAATAACCTTCGCCTGAGCAACTGCCCATCGTACGCCATGCCATGCTGGTTCGATATTCTTTCGAATACGTACCTGACACAACCGCGGTTCCAAGATTCAGATAGGCTCGTGAAGAATTCAGTGCATTCACACCCAAACCCGCGGCCTGTCCATCCCCCCCGCCGGATACAACAAGAGTTCCCGGAAGTAAACCTGTTTGCTCAGCGGCTTCTGAACTTACTTCGCCGATTATATTGCATGGTGCAACTAATTTTGGTAACTGGTCGAAGGATAGTTCCAGAGCCTGCAATATTTCCGGCGACCAAAACTTATTTTCCATATCGAACATACCTAACGGATCTGCACTTGCCCAGCTTGTCTGAAACTCACCAGTAAGTTGCCAAGTAAGATAGGAATGTACGTCTGCAAAGATTTTAGTTTTATGAAACAACTCCGTCTCGGAGCGCAGCATCCAGGCAATACGATATGCCACCGGCGCCATATCTGGCGGTTTACCCGAAATTCGATGAAGATTTCCATGACCAACTTTTTTACTTAGCCATGTCACTTCATCACTGCACCGCTGGTCGAGCCAAACAATAGCTTGCCTCACCGGTTTTGCATTTTTATCGAGCGGCACGAATGTTTCCCGCTGGTTTGCAATTGATAACGCGGCTATTCGTTCGGGTGATACCTGCTCAAGTAATTGCCTGATTGCAGTTTTTGCAGACGACCACCAATCTTCAGGATTCTGCTCATAAAGATTCTGACCAGGATTACTGAGAGGAATTGGACAACGCCCGATACCAGCGACTAAACCATCCCGAGTCCACCCAATTGCTTTCGTAGCCGTCGTACTACTGTCTATACCAATTACAATATCTTTTTCGTTTTCCATATCAATTCTTAAATCAGCAAGTCAGGTATATCCGTTATTGCATTTACAACTATAGCATTTGTTGCTTCAAGTCTTTTGCGTTCCTGGTGACCGTCGTCGATCAGGGCACAATCGGAACCAATTTGTTCGGCTACTTCGTAATCGTGAGTTGTATCGCCAATTAATAAAACATCTTCGCCGGAAAGTTCCAGTTTTTTTATAAGGTCCCTGCCGTTATCGAGTTTGCTTTTTGCATAAAAATCTGACAGGCCTACGATATTATCGAAGAAATCGGATAGGCCAAAATATTTAACTACTTCTTCGAGCATTTCCTGATTATATGCAGAAAGTATAGACTGGCCGAGATCTTTATCTGAAATGGTTTTTAGAACCTCCATCGCCCCGCTTTGCAAAGTGCACTCGTATTGTTTTTTGTTATATTGAGATATGTATTGTTCGGCTACAACATCGTATGAGACCTTGGAAAAATCAATGCCAAGCTTTTCGTAATAATCGGCGACTGGAAAATCAAACTCTTTTCGATATTGCTCGATAGTCACTTTCGGTTTGTCGTAGTATTCAAGAATACTATTAAGTACACCAACGCAAGTAAGGACATCATCTATTATTGTGCCGTTCCAGTCCCAGATTAAATGCCGATATTTCTTCAAACTATTTGCCATTTTTCAAATACAACATAACTCAATACTTTGTAATCATTTTCTTCTATAATAATAAACCTACCATAACACAAAGAAAGAGTCAAAAATATTGTTGAAAGGAAAAAAATATAACGATAGAATCACTTTGTTAGTGTTGAGTTATGAGTTTTTAGTTTTAAGTTAACTCTAATATTCAAAACTACTAAATTAAAACTAAATAGAGGAGAATATAATATGTCAGGAAAGAAAATATTAATCACATTAATTGTTTTATATACAGCAGGATTTTGTTTTGCAAGGAGGGGCCAGATTTCAGTGCCGGTACCGATACCTGCTGATTCTCAGCCTTCGATAATTAATATTTCCGGCCAGCAATATCCATGTGTCGATTCTCAAAGACGCGCTATATTTCGTATTTATGCACCGCAGGCACAAAGTATTCGAGTAAGTCTTGGTAATACGAATTTAACCAAGGGAGAAGACGGCTACTGGACGGGTACGACAAGCCCGCTTGATCCTGGGTTTCATTATTACCAGTTGGTTATTGACGGCGTAAGCGTATCTGATCCTGCTACTGAGTCATTCTATGGTACGAGCAAAATGTCAAGCGCGATTGAGGTTCCTGAGCCGGGAGTGGATTTTCATCTTTTAAAAGATGTGCCGCATGGAAATATTCGAACAGACCGTTATTATTCAAAGCGAACTAAAACATGGAGACGTTTTTTCGTTTACACGCCGCCGGAATATGAAAAGAACACTGAAAAAAAATATCCCGTTCTCTATATTCAGCATGGTATGGGAGAAGATGAGAGATGCTGGAATCAACAAGGCAGACTCGATATAATACTTGATAATCTTATCGCAGAAGGTAATACAACTCCTATGCTGGTTGTAATGACAAATGAGTACATCGCTAATGAAGTAACCGGCTCGTACAATTCTGAGCCGTTCAACCAGTTTATGGACCTTTTCAAAGATGAGTTATTTGACACTATCATTCCCTACGTTGAAAGTAATTATCGCGCATTAACAAACAGGGAAAACCGGGCGATAGCGGGTCTATCAATGGGTGGAGGATTCGCGTTTAGAATCGGAATGTTGAATACAGAAAAGTTCTCGTGGATTGGCGTTTTTAGTTCAAGTGCTTTTCGCGGACAAGGTGGTAACATATTCGATGCAGAGGGACAGATTCCCGGAATATTTACAAACCCTGAGAAGTTCAATAACGCTCTGAACCTTCTCTATATCTCAACCGGCGAGCAGGATCATTCGTTCCAATATACACAAAAGACAGCCGCTACATTCAAAGAGAAAGGGCTGGATATAGAATACGCAACGTTTCCCGGCGCACATGAATGGCATGTATGGAGAAAAGCTTTGCATGATTTTGCACCGCGCATTTTCAAAAAGAAATAATAAAAAAAAATATCGTGAGTTATTACAGTTTACCTGCTTCCTGCATTTGAGCAGAATGCTCTCGTACTTTTTGCAGGAATTCCGGCTGTGATATAAATGACATTACTTTCTCAAATTCCGGTTTCAGTTCGTTGAAAAATCCGGTCACTTTTTCAATGTCACCTTCACTGCAGGAATGTTCAAGATTTGCGGCTATATCTGTTAATTGTTGAACTGATAAATTCCTGCCTGCTCCTTTTATGGCATGTGCGTGGAACTTTATTTCTTTACTGTCATTTGTTTTCATAGCTTCGGAAAGTTTTTCGAAATGCGCCCTGCTATCGGCAAGATATGTAGGAAGAATTTCTTCAATTAAAGCTACATCACCAAATCGTTCTATAAGCCGTTCCCAGTTGATTATTTCATTAATCTCAGAGGTACTTTCCTGATGATTTGTATCACAATCCGATTTTGATAATTCTTCTGTTTGCAATTGAGCAGGTTCAGTTTCAACAGGGCTCGGCAAAGAGTCTGCATCTGCATTCAAAATCTGAGCTTCCGAAGAGAGATATTTTTTGATTTTTTCCGCAATAAGAAAACGATCTATTGGCTTGGACAAATAGTCATTACAGCCAGCATCAATACATTTTTGGGCATCTCCCTTCATTGCATGGGCTGTCATGGCAATTATAGGAGTTTTCACTCCTTCTTTTCTGAGTATTGTCACTGCTTCATAGCCATCCAGATTCGGCATCTGAATATCCATGAATATCAAGTCGTATTTATTGGCAAAAGCTTTCTCCACCGCTTCAATTCCATCCGATGCAATAGTAACTTCCAGACCCAGCTTGTTTAATAATGACGTAGTAAGCATCTGGTTTGTCTTTACATCTTCAGCTACAAGGATATTACCTGAAAATTTAAGACCTTCAAGTTCTTTATTTTTAGCATCCCGTAATTGTTTTGTATTGAGCCGTTTTTCCAGGACAGGTTCTTTTGTCACATCAATACCGGCTGGTATTACAAGTGAGAAAACAGAGCCTTTTCCTTCTTCACTTTTTGCAGAAACTCCGCCACCGAGAAGTTCGGCAAGCTGTCTTGTAATACTAAGACCAAGACCTGAACCACCATACTTTCTCGAATGACTTCCATCAACCTGCGTAAACGCTTTGAATAGCATTTTATGTTTTTCGGCAGGAATACCTATACCAGTATCTTCTATATCGAATCTGATAAACGGCTTATTTTTTCTTTCTTCTAAAGAAACAAATATATACACATGACCTTTTTCCGTAAATTTTATCGCATTATTTACAAGGTTAATTAAACACTGCTGTAAGCGAGCGGAATCAGTAATAATATTCGCCGGCAGATTTTCTTTCTGACGAATCTCAAATTTCAAGGCTTTTTCCAAAGCGGCTGGACGCATCATGGATTCAACTGTACCGAATAAACGGGCGACAGAACAAGGGGATAATTCTATATCCATTTTACCGGCTTCAATCTTGGAAAAATCCAAAATATCATTTATAACCTGCAAGAGATGTTTACTGCCTTCGTGAATGATATTAACATATTCTCTTTGCTCATCTGTAAGATTTTCATCATTCAATATCTGGCAGAAACCCATAATAGCATTCATAGGCGTACGGATTTCATGGCTCATATTAGCAAGAAACTGACCTTTGGCCTGATTCGCATCTTCAGCCTGTTTCTTGGCAAGTACAAGAGATTTTTCAGTCATTTCACGCTCTGTTAATTTATTTTTAAGCATTTCAATCAATCTGTTAAACGACTTTGCCAGCCTGCCTATTTCATCTTCTCTATCTGTATAAAGTTTTGTATCAGTATCGCATTTAAGATCAATATCTGCATATTTTTCTGTTAGCTTATCTATCGGACCAAGAAAGATTTTTTGTATAAGAAACATAAGAGTTGTTAAAATTATCGAACCACACAAAAATATCGCGGATATAAAATAACTAATAGTTTCAAGCCCGCTATTATAAATACTGCGCGGCATTACCATCTTAATTGTAAATTTTTTATCGCCTGTTAAATCAGGAATATTCAGATAACCTTCTACTGCACCACTACTTAATAAACCCAATGATTTTGAATTATTGCCATTATCAGTATTATTATTTGCTAATCTTATATCAAGTTGTGTTTTTTCACTCAATGCCGATAACACTCGCTCATCCAAATATCTCCCCATAATTAAAGTGCCGCTAATTGGTTTTTGAGCAGCACTACTTGAGATAGGCTGGGCTGCTATCATAGCAATCCTGTCTGGTAAAACAATAAAACCCGATTTATTATCTTCCGGTTCAGTCATTGTCAAAAGTAAATTATTCGAAAGGATATTTTCAACCATCACAGGATAAGGTTCTATAAATTCCTCTTTCTCAAGGTCTATCTCTTTAATGCAATAAATTTTACCGGACTTATCAGTGAAAATGATAAAATTAATATTCAGGTTTGCTATGGTATTCTCTGACAAATCAGATATCACAAAATTAGGATCCTTGCCAAGCATAAAGTCTCGTGCACCATCCCATGGCGCCCAATCTCCACAAAGCTTAGCTAAATCCGCTAATTCGGCCTCGATACTTTTCTCTGTACGTTTAATATTTATTTCTATTTGTTTTTCTTCGAGTTCGGCGAAACCTTTTAACACTATTGTCTTGGAAACAATGAGTATTGCAATCAAAGATAATATTATAACACCAATGATGCTCCACATGATTTTCTGATTAAGCGATACAAAAGCCTTCATATATTTCCTAACGTTATTACATTACACTAAGCATTTTTCTTGTATCTATCGTCTAAAACACTAATGCAGTTTATCTCATAATGACGATTATCTATCAACCTGTGGACATTTATTTATTTTTTTAAGGAGTTAAATTAATGAAACTGAAAACAAATATTATTATTGGACTATTTTTATTGAATTCTCTAACATTTGCTCAAACCAACCAGATCGAAAAGGAAGAAGCAAAACTTGGTATAGAGTTTGACGCCACATGGGCAAGCAAATATATCTGGAGAGGAATGGATTTATACGATGACCATGCCGCATTTCAGCCAAGTATCGATTTCGATTTGTTCGGAACCGGATTCAGTGTCAATGTCTGGGGATCAACCGCTTGTGGCAGCGGTTTTGTCAGAAGCGATGAGCTCGACTACTCTGTAACATATCAAAATAGTCTTTTTAAAGATACAAAGTTCCAAACTGACTACAGTTTAACCTGGCTGTATTATGATTACTTTCGCATATCTTCGGACGAAGCTGACTCGCAGGAGTTTGACTTAAGCCTTTCCTGGCCGGAGATTTGTACTTATAACGTTACTCCGACTTATACAATTTCCTATCTATACGCCGCTCAAAGCAGTACTCCTGCATCAAGTCTTGAAATGGAAGGATTTGCACACATATTAGGACTTACTTACGATTGTAATCTTCCACAAACGGACCTGCCTCTAACATTCAGTTGGGACATCACATATAATGACGGACAGGGCGGAACAAGTATCGACCATGATTGGTCGCATATTACATGGGGACTTTCGAGCAGCTTCGATTATGGTCCTGGCAGCTTCACTCCGGCAGTTTATTATCAGACCTCAATGGACGATTCGATAAACAACGAAGATGAATTCTGGGCGACATTCTCATATACGTTTGTTTTTTAAAAAGAAAGCCGTTATATAACTTTTCCGGAAAGCCGATAGACCTTATAATAGACGTTGAGCATTATTAGACTTTTGTAAAAAATATTACTCATCTATAGAGTTTGAATGAGCATGAATATTTTAGGTATATCGGCATATTATCATGACAGTGCGGCGGCATTGGTCTGTGATGGGGAGATTGTCTCTGCCGCTCAGGAAGAAAGATTCACCCGAAAAAAACACGATAGCAACTTTCCTTTGAAAGCGATAGAATATTGCCTCAGTGAAGCTCAAATCAATATCGAGCAAATCAATTATGTCGTATTTTATGAAAAACCACTTGTGAAATTCGACAGGTTGCTGGAAACGTATATTTCCTATGCTCCGCAGGGTTTCAGGCAATTCATGATGGGAATCCCAATATGGCTCCGTCAAAAGCTTCATTTGCCTCGCGAAATAGACAAAGCTCTCGAACATAAATACAAAGGTCGATATGTTTTCACGGAACATCACGAATCTCATGCGGCAAGCGCATTCTTTCCAAGTCCGTTTGAAGAAGCCGCAATCCTTACTATGGACGGTGTAGGCGAATGGGCAACCGCAAGTTTTGGAACCGGCCGCGGCAACAAGATAGATATAACAAATGTGCTGCACTTTCCACACTCGCTCGGACTGCTTTATTCAGCTTTTACTTATTTCACCGGATTTCGAGTAAATTCGGGTGAATATAAACTTATGGGACTTGCTCCTTATGGAGAGCCGAAATATTATGACATTATTATGAAAGAACTTCTCGACCTGAAAGAAGATGGTTCGTTTAGATTGGATATGTCATATTTTCCATATTGTCATAAGACGGTAATGACAGGAAAGAAATTTGAAAAACTGTTTGGAGGTCCGCCGCGAAAAGCAGAATCACCTCTAACACAGCGAGAAATGGATATGGCCGCGTCGATTCAGGCTGTTACCGAAGAAATAATGCTTAGAATGGCAAAACATGTCCATGAGCAAACCGGGATGAAGAATCTTGTTCTTGCAGGCGGTGTCGCTTTGAATTGTGTCGGGAACGGCAGAATTCTCCGTGAAAGCTCCTTTGAAAATATATGGATTCAGCCTGCATCAGGTGACGCCGGAGGTGCTCTCGGAGCTGCCTTGTTCGTCTGGTATCAATTGCTTGACAACAAAAGAATTATAGAAAGTCCCGACCTGCAAAAAGGTTCTCTTCTTGGGCCGTCATATAGTAATGAACAAATCACTGATTTTCTTGATTCCGTTCATGCAAAATATGAGCGATATTCAGACCAGGAACAGCTTATTGATAAAGCTGCAAATTTAATAAATAATGAAAAGGTTATCGGGTGGTTTCAGGGAAAAATGGAGTTCGGACCGCGTGCGTTGGGCAGCAGAAGTATTATTGGTGATGCGCGCAGCGAAACGATGCAATCGATAATGAACCTGAAAATAAAATTCCGTGAGTCCTTCAGGCCGTTTGCACCTTGTGTGTTAAAAGAAGACCTCAAAGAATATTTTGACATGCCGGATGGCCAGGAAAGCCCGTATATGCTGATTGTCGCGCCAGTGAATAATGATAAACGTCTGCCAGTCAATATTGATACGACAAAACTGAAAGGACTGGAAAAACTGAAAGCAAAACGAAGTTTGATTCCTGCTGTCACTCATGTCGATTATTCAGCGCGTGTCCAGACAGTCGATGCAATTCGTAATCCGAAACTGCATAGCCTGATGAGCCGATTCAAGGAAGTTTCGTCCTGCCCGGTCATAATCAATACGAGTTTTAATATCAGGGGCGAACCGATTGTATGTACGCCGGAAGATGCTTACAGATGTTTTATGGCAACAAATATGGATGTGCTTGTTATGGAAGATGTCGTGCTTTATAAAGACCAGCAGCCGCAGACGAAAAAACTTGAAATTGACGACTATAAAGCCCAGTTCCAATTGGATTAAACAAATATAAAAGAGAAATACTATGTCAATGATTGAAATAGATTATAATCCAAGCAGAAAAAAACTTCGTGATTTTGGAATTATCGCTCTCGTTGCATCGATTATTTTATCTTTGCTTTTATATTTCTTCAAACATCTCGCTATTCAATGGATTTTTATAATCATCAGCGCAGGTTTGTTTATTTTTCTGAGCAGCTTAATATCATCAAAATTTACCAGGTTAATTTATCTTGGGCTCACTTTTTTAACATATCCAATCGGTTTCGTTGTAAATTCTTTGGTGATGGGAATATTTTATTTTCTTATAATTACACCTGTCGGGATAATTTTCAAGCTGTCAGGCAAAGATCCGCTTCATAGAAAATTTGACTATTCCACAAAAAGTTACTGGCTAAAACGCCAATCACCCGATAAACTCGATAGATATTTTCATCAATTTTGAAAAAAGATAGAGAATATATATATGGCTGACAAAAAAGAAAACAACAATAAGTTCGAAAATATCAACGCTGAAAAACGCCCTTCCATCGTTTCAGAATTCTGGTTTTTCCTGAAACACAACAAAAAATGGTGGCTCCTGCCGATTTTAATAATCCTTCTACTTTTAGGTTTATTAGTTCTGATAAGCGGTTCGTCACTGGCTCCGTTTATTTACCCTCTTTTCTAATTTTCTACCTGACAATTAATTAGTTTGAATTTCAAGGTAAATATGGTATGTTTATTGTTATTATAGGACAATATTATGCTTATTTAGTTTTTTTAATGGAATTCCTGACTGGACACAATTTAAGGGGAACAATATGAGATATAGCAATTCTAATCGAAATTTGTCAAGACGTGATTTTTTGGGTGGAGCAACCGCGGCTATAGCATCATTTACAATAGTACCAAGACACGTTCTTGCAGGCTCAGGGCAGCAGGCTCCAAGTGACAAGCTCAATATAGCCGCTATTGGTTGCGGCGGACAGGCAGCGGGTGATATTCGAAGCGTTGGCAGTGAAAATATTGTAGCTCTCTGTGATGTGGATAAAAACAGAGCCGGTCAAACCATACAAAGTTATCCAAATGTAAAGTTTTATACCGATTATCGTGAGATGCTCGAAAAGGAGCAGAATAATATAGACGCGGTCGTTGTCGCTACTCCTGATCATCATCATGCCCCCGCCTCAATAAGAGCAATGAAATTGAAAAAACATGTGTACGTCGAAAAACC